>DAHWHT010000054.1 GCA_027335515.1 Clostridia bacterium | reverse complement strand
TCGGCAGGGGCGGTCGGCCTCCGCCGCGGTCCGCACCTCCTGGAGCATCGCCTCGGCCGCGTCCCGATACAGCGCGGCGCGGTCCGCCGCCAGCCGCAGGCGCACGGGCCCGGCGGCGGTTGCTGCTACCAGGACGTCGGGCAGGAGTCCCTGTGCGGTTTTCCAGTCCATTGTTCGCGAACGCGCCACCGCCGGCCTGGGGCCGACGCAACCGCGTCGCTCCCTCCCCACTGCGATGCGGTCGCGCCGGGGCGCAGGCGCGCCCAGGCAAAGCCGCTTCACCGAGGGTTGGACACCGCGGCCGCGGGCACCTGCCGCCCCGGGGCCGCGGCCGGCCGCGCGGTTGGCCCAAGGCGGGGCCGCGTCTTATCCCAAGCCACCTCGGGGCGCGAGCGCTTGCGGGTTGCGGCCGCCAAACCGTGGTGGTTGCGGCGGGTACTCGAACGGCACGCTCAAGACCTCAATGCCATCGTCGTGGTGACAGAAGGTGGGGTTTGTGTACGGTTGCCGCAACCAGGGGACGGGCCAGCCGATTGAGTACTTCCGGCACTCTTCGGCGAACGAATTGCCCCGCTGGGACGGCGCTGCAAGGGTCGGTCTGGAACCGTCAAGACACCACAGGTTGCGTCCGTCGGCAGAGCAGGTCCATCACCTGTGGCGAACGGGCTGGCGAAAAGGGACTCTTGCAGCAGACTCTTGCCTGAACGTGGAGTATGCAGATTCAGCATTCATCGAGGAACTCATGGCCTGGCAGGAGGCTCGCCCCGACTGGCAGAGCCATGCCCTCCGCCTCGTCTTTCTGCACCACCGACGCTCGCACGCGCAGCTTGACGAAGTACTCGTGCCCTTGAAGCAAGAATATGGCCTAGCGGTCGAAGCCGGGGACCGCGTCCGCGCTGTTCGCGCCGGGTCTGACGCTCGAGGTGGCCCTTGCTGCCCGCTCACCCGCTCAGACATATGCTCGCTGGAGCATCCCTCCAAGAGCGCCGCGCCCACGCATATACGGCCGCGCACGCATGCACCGGCGGGCTTGAGCGAGCACGCTCTGGCCGACCGCACAATTTGCTCCTCGGACACAGGCGCTGCGCGGGGCGTGGCGAATGAGCGCGGCATGAATGCGCAGGAGAAGCCTTCCTTCGGCCTTCATCCCCGGCTCTCGCTGTTTGACGGCCTGCCGGTCCCCGTCTGTCTGGTGGACGGCGAGTGCCACCTCGTGGACATGAACCGCAGTGCCCTGTCGTTCTGGGGAGTCGAACTGGGCGAGGTTCTGGGTCAACCGGCGATACCAACGCTCGGCATCGTCCCGTCCGATGGTGGGGGCGATGCCTGGCGGCGAATCTCTCCTCCTGCAGCCCATCCGCGCCTTCCTTGCCGGATCACCACTGCCGCTGGACAGGTGCGACCAGGAGTGCTCATTTACACCCCCCTCGGCGGCGCCACCCCGCCGGTGGGCGCGCTATTCATTATCGAAGGGGCCATGGTGGAAGTTCTCACCGACGTGCCGGACTGGGCCCTTCGGGATCCCGTGACCGGCCTCGGTAACCGGCACCTGTGGGAACGGGAAGCAGCCGCTTGGGCGTCCCGCTCCGGGTGCGTCGTCTTTCTCGACTTGGACGATCTGAAGGAAGTCAACGACCTGCACGGGCACGTCGCCGGCGACCGGCTGCTGGCCGCTGCGGGTCAAACGCTCGCTTGCCTCGTTCCAGCCGCTGCGTTGACGGTCCGGTATGGTGGCGACGAGTTTGTCGCGGTGTTGGCGGATCCGGACGAGGCCGCCGCCGAAGCCTGGGCCCAGGAGGCTGTGCGCCGTGTCGCGGACGCATCGGCGGACCTGCCCATCGTTCCCCGGTTGAGCCATGGCATTGCTGCCTTCGGCCCCGGTGGGTTGCCGCAGGCTGTGCAGCGGGCGGACGACGTCCTCTATCAGCGGAAGGGCATGCTGCTGCCGGCGGCGAGCGGTGGCCGGATCATCCTGACCCGCGAGGGTCGGGCCGCGTTACGAGCACCGGGGGACGAGCGGGTACGGCCGCGTCCAGGCGCGTTCGGTGCCGGTTTCGGTCCGGAGTTTGAGGACTATCTGCGGGCGCAATACGCGCGAGCCCTGGAGCAGGCGCAGGAATTGGTTGCGTTCGTTGACCCGGAGCCCGGCAGCGCCGTCATCGAAGTCGGTGCGGGTTCTGGACGCATCACCTTCGGTGGAGGACTTGCCGAGCGGATCGGACATCAAGGGCAGCTTCTGGTCACCGACCCCTCCGGAGGGCAGTTGCTGGCGGCCCGCAAGCATGCGGAGGAGCTGGGACTCGACTGGGTGCGCTTCCTCCGGGCGCCCGCCGAAGAACTACCCTTGGCATCCGGAACCGCGGATCTCGCCATCGGCGCGTTCTTCCTGCAGTTCACCCATCCCGAAGAGGCCCTGCGGGAACTTGCGCGCGTGATACGCCCCGGCGGAGCGGTTGCCATCGGCGCCGGGCTTGCGTTCGCCTGGCCCCCCGCATGGCAGGAGATCCTTGCTCCCGTCCGCGAGGAGTTGGAACGACATCACTTGCCGCTCGGGCACGTCTTTTCCACAGAGACCACCCTGCGGCGGTGGATGGGTGATGCCGGGTTGCGTGTCAAGAAGGTCAGCCGCGTGGGGCCGGAACATATCGACTTTCCACGCGCCGAGATCGCCATTGCCTTTTGGGGCCAGAATGGACTGGTTCCGCTGCTCCTTCGCGGTGTCCCCGCAGAGCGCCATGCGCACATTCAAGAGGCTTTCGATGCCCGTCTGCGGGACGTGTTTGACCGTACCGTGCCGCGGAACAGGCGTATCGTCCTCGAGGCGATCAATGTCGTCGCCCAGAAGCCCGGGTAGAGTGACTGCTCGACTTCCACGGAGGAGCTGCCCCCGATCTCGTTGTGTCGACTGAGAGCCGCCCTCGATTTTGATTCCATGCGGCCTTGATCTCGGCCGCGCGACGGCCGCACCCCGTCGCGCGGCGACCCGCCTATTCCCCTTGCTCGGCCCACTGGTCCTTGTGGCCACGCTGGCGCCGCTCCTGGGCCGGCAGGCCGGGGTGGCAACGTGGATGATTCCGAGCGTGCAGGGGATGGCGGTGGCGGGGTTGCTCGGGCTCGTTGTGGCCTTGGTGCGAGCCTGGTGACCGAGCGGTGCGCCCGCGGGTGGCGCTGAGCCCGAAGCATCCGGGGCCAGTATGTCGTGCGGCACGTGCGCCGATTCTGGGCCAACAGGCCCGGGGGGCGACGTGGATGATCCCCTTAATCCGGCTATCTCACTGGGACGCAGTTTCTCTACCGCACACCATCGATCACCGTGGTCATCGCAACCGTGCCATCCTGCGGATGCCTCATGGAACATCCCTCCAAGAGCGCCGCGCGCATTCTTGATCGAACGGGCGCGGTGCTGGCCGACCGCGTTGCGACGGCGGTCGGCGTGGACACCATGAGCGGCCTGCCGCCGCGCCGGATGTGGCGGCCACAGGTAAACCTAACCGTCGCCGGACGCAAACATCCGCGCCAACCGCTGTGCCCACCGGCGGCGGGCCGCGATCAGCCGTGCGCCGTCGGGTGGCGGGTGTCGTCGTGCCTCCTGCTGCAGGGCGTCCACCTGCTTTGCTACCGCTGGAAGCACCACTGCCGGATCGGCCTGGTGGCTGCCGATCTGGTCAAAGGCCGCGTTGATGATGGCCATAGCGGTCTCCGGCGCATACTTGAAAGCCCGGCCGGCCCGCCCCCAGTGGGCCGCCGACTCCGCATACCAGTGCAGGCCCCGACCGCGGAATCCCGGCACCACCGCTTCCATGGTGGCGGTCATTTCCGGCCACAGGGCGAGGATGCTGGGCGGTTTGAGGAGCACCCGCATCCCATACCGCTGAAAGGCCGGTTCTGCGGCCAGGTAGCGGAGCAAGGCCCAGGCAGCTTCCGGTGCGCGGCTCTGGGCGGATAAGGCATATCCCTCGCTGCCCATCCAGGAGAGGCGACCCGCCGGATACTTGGGTATCGGCAGGAACGTCCAGTGATCGGAAGCCCAAAGCCGCGCATCGCGTAGCAGATGGTTGTTGCGGTTCTCGACGAAGGTCGCCGGCCAGGGCGTGGCCAGTCGGGCACCGATTCCAGTGGCCACCCCAGATGCGAAAAGGCCCTGCCACCAAGTGGCGGCCCGGATCACGCTCGGCTCGCCCAGCAGGCAGCGGGTGCGCGACGGATCCACAACTTGGCCGCCGAAGATCTCAAGCGCGTAGTCGGCGTTGGGCAAGGGACCGCTGGACTTGTACGGCAGTCCGCGATACACCGGGTACAGGCCGTAGTGGTGGTGGCCGCCGGAATCCCAGGTGGCGGCGCGGAACAGCCGCTCGGCCTCGACGATGGTCCACTGTGGATCCGGGTGCGGGATGCCCCGCGCATCCAGATCCGCAAGGTTCACGGCCATGACGGCGACGTTCAAGTAGTTGGGGAGAAACCACAGCCCATCGGCCGTCTCGAACTGGCGCATCTGGCCGCTTGACCAAGTGGCCATGGGGATGTTGTCCCGCGCCAGGTTCGGGCGCAGGTTTGCCACCAGGCCGGTTGCCGTGATGTAGGGCACGATGTCGAATTCGCTGAAAACGTCGGGGGCTGTCCCCGCCAGGAGCAACGGGATGGCTCTGCCGCCGTCTACCGGCCCGACTACCTGGACGCGCACCCCGCGTTGCCGGCGCTCGAACGCGGCCAGGGGCGTTTGCAGGAAACGTTGCCACTGTGGACCGGCCGCGAGCCATCCAGACCAGGGGGCGAAGCGCAGTTGCGTGACCGGCGCCGCGCGCACCGGCCGGGCGGCACGGGCGCAGCCCGCAAGCAGCGCCATGCCTGCCGCAGACACGGCATACCGTCGCGTCCGTCGTGTCCTGTTCCTCGTCACGCCCAAGGCTCCCCGCACGGACCGTACGTGATGGGAAGTGACGACCAGTTTAGCACGCTCGCCACTTGGCGGCACGGTTCAGGCTTCGCCCACATCAGCCCTCGGCCGGGGTTCGCGCCAAGGCTTCTCGGTAGGGAGACTGCCGCCGGAAGGCGAAGCCGCAAGGGGCGGCGTGAGGCCGCAAAGGGGGCATGGCCTTGGGCGGTGCACAGCCGGATCTGCCGCCGTTCCCGCGGTTGTTGCAGAGCCTGGAACCGGGCTCGCTGATCCTGTTTCTCGGTGGCAGCGTCACCGAGCAAAACCTGTACACCATGTATTTCGAGTTGTACGTGCGCTCCCGCTGGCAGGACAAGCGCCTGCGGTTTGTCAACGTCGGGTGGGCGGAACACCGGGTTGCCGACGCGCTTGGACGGCTGCAGCGCGACGTGCTGGCGCGCGGCCCCGCCCTGGTGCTGGCGGGATTCGGTTTGAACTACGGCCAGTACCGGGTGGCGGACCGCGGTCTGCTCGCCCACTGGCGTCGGGATCTGGAGGCGCTGACGTCTCGTCTGCGCGCGGCGGGTGCCGCCGTGGTGGTGATGAGCCCGACCCCGGTGGATCCGGACATGGCCCCGCCGCTCGGCCGCATTCGCTACAATGACAGCCTGGCGCAGTTGGGCGCGGTGGCCGCCGAGGTCGCTGCGGCCCAGGGATGCTATTTCGCGGACGTCTTCCATCCGTTGCTGCGCGTCCAGGATATGGCCAAGTCGCTACAACCGTCCTTCAGCTGCATTCCCGACGGCGTGCATCCGGATCCGGTCGGGCACTTGGTCGTCGCCTACCACCTGCTGTCGGCGCTCGACCTCGTGGTGCCCGCCGCCAACGCGACCGTCGACGCCGGCGCGGGACAGACGCTGCACGCCGAAGGTTGCCGCATGACCGACCTGCAGGCGGACGCGCACGGCTGCCGCGCGGTGCTGTGGGCCGACGCACCGCCCTTTCCGCTGCCGCCGGAGGCGGCGGGCGCCGACGCCCTGGTGCCGTGGCAGCGAGAACTCGGATTCAACCACGTCGCCGTGGTCGGGCTGGCCGAGGGCCATTACGGGATCTATGCGGGTGCGGACCGGCTGGGCGGATACGAAGCCGCCGAACTGCGCCACGGGGTGGCGATCGGGGTGCGCGACGCGGTGCGCACGCGCTGGGACGCGGCCCTGGCGGTCGCGCGCGAACGCTTTGCGGACCATCTGTTCGCCTGGCGGCGCCTGGATCCGCTGGTGGAGGGCAGTGTGGGGCAGGGGAGCCCCGAGATCATGGAGGCCTACCGCGCCCTGGGCGCCGTTCAGGAGGAGGCGTTGCGCTCGCTGCTGCGGCCGGTACCCCTGCCGCTTGAGGTCGTGCCCGAAGTCGAACTGCGCTTCGAACGTTTCGAGGTGGTCGGCCCCTACCCGCTGGAGGGTCGGGACGGGTATGCCGCGAGCTTCCAGCCGGAGCGGGGTGAGGAGGCGCCTTGGGCGGAGGCGGCGGCACACGACCCCGAGACCGGGTTTCTCGACTTTGTGCGGTTGTTTGGGGCGGTGCAGCAGGCGGTCGCCTATGCCCGCTGCCAACTGCACGTGCCGCACGAGGCGGAACTGCGGCTGCGGCTTGGATCGGATGATGGTTGGAAGCTGCTGGTCAACGGGGAAACCGTGGCGGGCCGCGATATTTACCGCGGGGCGCTGCCCGGGCAGGACGGGGTCGCCGTGCCGCTGCGGCCCGGCTGGAACACCCTGCTGTTCCGCGTGAACAACGGCGCGGGGGCCTGGCAGCTGTATTGCGCCGGCAGTGTCACGGGGGTGCACGGACCCGCCGCGCAGGAGGTACGGATTGCCTGCCGCATCTAGCCAAGTCCGGGCGGTGCTCCTGCTCTTTTTCGCCACGGCCGCGACGCTGGGCCTGGCCATGGCGGTACCGGGGTCGTCGGTGCTGGTCGTGCTCGCGGTGCGGTCCGACCACCTGCCGCTGAGCGTCATCGGCATGGCGGCCGCGGCCATGTCGGCCGGGATGATCGTGTCGCTGGTGAGCGGCGGCGCCCTGGTGGACCGTTTCGGGCCGCGGCGGCTGGCGGCGGCGGCGGCGACCGCCCTGGCGGCGGCTCTGCTTTGGTGGGCCGTCGCGCCGTCGATCTCGCCGGTCGGTCTGGCCGTCCGCGTGGCGTTGCTGGGTTTGTGCGCCGGGCCGCTCGGTATGGCCATCGCACGTGCGATCTTCAGCGCCTGCCCCCCCCGCCAACGCGGTTTGGCCATGGGTATTCGTCAGACGGGGGTGCCGCTGGGGGTGGCGCTCGCCGCCGCCGCCTGGCCGCCCTTGGTGCCCAGGATTGGCACTGCCGGCGCACTGGAGTGGACGGCGGGCGCCGTCTGGCTCGCCGGTTTGGCCCTGGCGGCACTGGCCGGACCGGCCGCCCGCGCCCGGGGGGCAGAGACGGCGGCGCCCCGGCCCAGGCCGCCCTGGTCGCGCCTGGCGGCCCCACTGGCCGTCCATCTGCTCTTGGCGGCGGGGCAGTTCGATCTGATCGCCTACGGCATGGTGTATTTGCACAGTGTGGTCCGCGTGCCGCTGGCGTCGGCCGGACGCGTGCTCGCCCTGGCGCAGGGGGGTGGCGCGGTGACGCGCATCGCCGGGGGCTGGTGGTCCGACCGCCGCGGCGGGACCCGCGCCCCCTTGCTCGCCGCCCTGGCCGCGACGGGGGCGGTGTTGTTTGCCGTCCTGGCGATCGCCCATCGTCTGCCCGCAGGGGCGGCGGCGCTGACCTTTTTCGTCCTGGGCATGGCCACGACCGGTTGGAACGGGGTGGCGCTGACCTGGGCGGGAGAAACGGCGGGGGCCGCGGCGGGTTTGGGCATGGGGATGGCCGCCACCTTCGTCTATCTCGGGGGGACCGTCTTTCCTCCGGCGTTTGGGGCCGTGGTGGCGGCGCGCGGGTATGCCGCCGGTTGGAGCGGGCTTGCGGTGGTGTATGGCGTGGCGACGGTGGTCGCGCTGGCCGCCGCGCGGGCGGGTCCCGCCGCTCAGCCGCTCCGGCCTCCGGATTCGGGGTGCCGCCACAGCACCCAGGTGACGGCCAGCAGCACCAGCGGCGGGGGCAGGAAGTAGAAGTTGAGGCCGTGGGGCAGCAGCAGGGCCGCGGCCAGCACGGCCGCCGCGCCGAGGGCCAGCGGACCGAGCAGTCCGTTGCGCAGCAGCCACCACAGTCCGCCGCACAGCACGACGGCGGGGACGGCGACCATCAGGCCGCTTCCCACCCCGGTCGGCATCACGGCAAAGTGGTCCTGCGCATTGAGGCCGGCGGTGCGCGGCGCGAACGCCGCCGTGCTGCCGGCGGCGGCGAGCCAAAGCAGCGCCAGTTCTCCGGTGGCCCGGGCGCCGCGGCGCAGCGCGGACCGGCCGCTCAAGTCGTGTACTCCCCGTTGATTCGCACGTAGGCCGGGCTGAGGTCGCAGCCCCAGGCCGTCGCCGCCGCCTGGCCCAGGCGCAGGTCGACCGAGATGCACACCTCGTCGCCCCGCAGGTAGGCGGCGAGGCGGTCCACCGCGTCGGGCCCGAGGTCGCGGCCGTCATAGACCGGCACCGACCCGAAGGCGATGCGGATGCGGTCGGGGTCCAGCGCCAGGTCAAAACACTTGCCGATCGCCATCGCCACCCGGCCCCAGTTCGGATCCCCACCCCAGACCGCCGTCTTGACCAGGGGGGATGCGATGATCGCGCGGGCCGCGGCGCGGGCCGCGGCGGTGTCCGGCGCCCCGGCCACCTCGGCGCGCAGCAGCTTGGTCGCGCCCTCGCCGTCACGGGCAATCTCCTGGGCCAGCTCGATGGCCATGGAGGCGAGCGCGTCGGCGAACGCCTCCGGTTCGACGGGGCCGGCCTGCCCGTTGGCGAGGACCACGGCGGTGTCCGAGGTGCTGGTGTCGCCGTCGACGCTGACCAGATGAAAGGAAGCATCCACCGCCCGGCGCAGGGCCCGGTCGAGGCTGCCGGCCTCCAGGGACGCATCGGTGAAAAAGAAGGCCAGCATCGTCGCCATGTCCGGGGCGATCATCCCGGATCCCTTGCAGCAGCCAAAGAGGGTGGCATCGCCCAGGCGCAGGCTGCGCAGCTTCGGGCGGGTGTCGGTGGTCAGGATCGCCTCGGCAAACCGCTCCAGTCCGCCCGGCCGCAGCGCCCCCGCCAGGCCCCGCACCCCGTTGCGCAGACGGTCCATGGGCAGCGGCCGGCCGATCACGCCGGTCGAACAGGGAAAGACGTCGCGGTCGTTCAGGTCCAGGGCCTGGCCGACCAAGCGGCACAGCTCGCGACAGTCGGCCAAGCCTTGCGGCCCGGTGGCGACATTGGCGTTCTTGCTGTTGACCACCACCGCCTGCAGCCGGCCGTCGGAGACGTGGTCCCGCCCGACGGTCACCGGATGGCCGCAGAAGCGGTTGCGCGTGAACACCGCGGCCGCGGCGGCCGGCGTCGTACTGTGGACGACGGTGAAATCGAGGCTGGAGTCATGGATGCCGACGCTGGTCGCCATGCTGCGGTAGCCGAGTGGCTGCCAGCGGGCGTCCGAAACCATCTGCGGTAGCGCCACAACGCCCTCCCAATCCAACAACATTCAATCCAACAACCCAACGCCAACCCCGCCGCGCGAAACGCCCCCGGCGGCCGCCGCGGCGCCGCCCTCAGAGTTGGGCCATGCGGGAAGTCAGGCCGCCGTCGACGTAGATCGTCTCCCCGCTGATGTAGGCGGCGGCGGGGCTGCACAGAAAGAGGCACAGCGGGGCGATGTCGCCGGGCAGGCCGACGCGCCGCAGGGGAATGTGGCGGCTCCAACCCTCGCGGTCATACCCCGTCATGTGGGCATACCGCTCCACCTCGATCGCCCCGGGGGCGACGCAGTTGACGCGGACGCCCTGGGGACCAAGTTCGACCGCCAGCGAGCGGGTCATCATGTTGATGCCGCCCTTGCTGGCCTCGTAATGGGCGTGCAGCGGATCGGCGACCTTGCCGTGTACGGAACTGGTCATGACGATCGATCCGTGCCGGGCGCCGCGCGCCACCAGCGAGCGCGCCACGCGCTGACTGAGGAAGAACATGCCCCGCAGGTTGATGTCCAGGGTGCGGTTCCACTGCTCCGGGGTCAACTCCAAAAAGGGGTGCGGATCGGTGATGCCGGCCACGTTGACCAGATGGTCGATCGGTCCAAAGCGCGATTCTGCGGCCGAAACCAACCGGTCGCCCTCTTCGATGCGCGCCAGGTCGGCCGGGGCGGCCGCCACCGCGTGGCCCTCGGCCTCCAACTCCCCAATCAGGGCGCGGGCGCCGTTGGCATTGCTGGTGTAGGAAAAAAACACTCGGGCTCCCGCTCGGGAAAACGATGAGACCACGCTGGCTCCGATCCCGGTTGCCCCGCCCGAAACGAGCACGACCTGGCCAGAGAAGTCGAACGTGACCCCCACCTGGGCGGCTCCCCCTTCCATGATCTATGATCCGCGATCCGCGATCCGCAGGCCGGCATCCGCCGACCGTTCGCGCTGCGTCGGCGGTTTCGCCGCAACCCGCGGCGACGCCTGCCGCCGCGGGTTGCAAGGTCCCTGCGGCCAGTGTGCCCGCGGATGCGGATGCACCGCGCAAAAAGACACGGCCCGGGCAGTGCGCCCGGACCGTATCGGTAAGGTGGCGACGCCTTTGCGCCGCCGGGCCGCGGACGGCGGCCCTTGTCCCTTGATCCCAAAGGGTCCCCCGCATCCATACTCCCTGTGGGTCCGGGTGTCACAGCCGTCGGTCAGACGCCTGGTAGCATCCCTGGAACCCGAGAGGTAACGTCCTCTGATGCACGGCGTCCGAGGCAGCGGTATCCCCACCCTGGATCATGTCCGGCCGACGGCCCACCTGTCCGGTGGCGTATCCCCGTCCGCGACACCCGTATGGCACCGATGCCCTCGCGCACGTCTCTGTGCCGTCATGACATCGCTCCCTCCGGTACCAGGTTGCTTTCCCCTCTGCCCCTCTCATTCGTCGCGCCCATCATACGCCACTGTGGCGGGCGCGCATGCCTCGCCACATCCGACGAGGGACGATGGCGGGCGATGGCGGCTGGCTGGTGGCGGTCCTGTCCGCATTCCGGCTGGTGCGCGGAGCCGTTCTCCGGCGCAGAGGCCCGGACGGTGCGGCCGCCCCCGCAGGAAAACCAACGCCCAATCGGGGAGAGACGGGCAGGAACGGACCGGATGCGTCGGGAATCCACGCGCGTCGCCCCCTACCGGGCGGCCGGGGGAGGCAAGGCGTTCGATGGCTGCTGCCGCTGACACCGATCGGCCGCGGGTGCTCTACGTGGTGTCCCATACCCACTGGGACCGGGAATGGCACGCGCCCCTGCAGCGTTTCCGGCTGCGGTTGGTCGAATTGCTGGACCACCTGCTGACCATACTGGAACACGAGCCGACCTTCGGACACTTCCATCTGGATAGCCAGACGATCGTGTTGGAGGACTATCTGGAGGTGTACCCGGAGCGGGAGGCGGACCTGCGCCGCTGGATCAGCGGCGGTCAGATCGCCGTCGGCCCCTGGTACGTCCTCAACGACACCTTCCTGACCTCGGGTGAGGCGACGATCCGCAACCTGCTCTTGGGCACGCGGCTGGCACGGGGCTTTGGCCGGGTCGGGTCCATCGGCTACCTGCCCGACCAGTTCGGCAACATCGGCCAGTTGCCCCAGATCCTGCGCGGGTTCGGCCTGGCGGACGCCGTGGTGGGGCGTGGGGTGTCGGCGGCGGACGTGCCCCTGGAGTTCACCTGGGTGGCTCCCGACGGCTCGACCGTGCTGTGCGCCCTGCTGCATGGTTGGTACAACAACGCCCAGCGTCTGGCTCCCGTGCCCAGGGACGCCGCCGGCCAGCTGCGCTCCGCCGCCGCCCATCTGCGGCCGCTGGCGCGCAGTTCGGCGCTGCTTTTGATGAACGGCGTCGACCACCTCGAACCCCAGGAGGACCTCGTGCCCATCCTGGAGGCGGCCGCGCCCCTTTTGGCGCCGGACCGCATCGAACATGCGTCGCTTGCGGACTACTTCGCGGCGGTGCGCGCCGAACTCGGCGAGGCGGCCGAGGCGACCACCGGCCGTTTCGCCGGTCGCCCGGTGGCGTTCCACGGGGAGTTGCGCCAACAGCCTCGCCGACACACCGTGCTCAACGGGACGCTCTCGGCGCGGATGTATCTGAAGCTGGCCAACCACCGCTGCCAGCTGGCCCTGGAACGACAGGCGGAACCATGGATCGCGCTTGCGGGCCTGCTGGGCGAGGCGGTGCCCCGCGGACCGTTGGCGACGGCCTGGCGCTACCTGCTGCAAAACCACCCGCACGACAGCATTTGCGGCTGCAGCGTCGACGCCGTGCACCAGGACATGGAGGCACGCTTCCGGCAGGTGGACCAGATCACCACGGAGCTCGTCCGCCGCGCCCGGCTGCAGGTGGGCCGGCGGATCCGCGCCGTGCTCCCCGACGGTACGGCGCCGGACGGCGCAACCCGGGTCGCGCTGGCGGTGTTCAACGACACGGCGGGGGTCCGGGACGGCATCTGCACCGCGGACATCGACTTCGCCGCCGGTGGCAGCGGCGGCCGCCTGCGGCTGCGCGATGCGGCGACGGGTGCCGAGGTGCCGTGCGCGGTGCTCCACCGCGGGCGCGGTCGCCAACTGGTGGCGGACCCGGTGCAACTCCCCCGAGCCCGCTGGTCGGATCGCTTCCGGGTGCGGCTGCTCGCCCGCGACCTGCCGGGCTACGGCTACCGCACGCTGCTGGCCGAGCGCCTGCCCGGTCCCGCCTACACCTATGGCAGCGAGCAGCCGCCGCGCGACGCCGGGCTCGCGGTGCGCTGGCCTTCGGAGGCGGGTGGTGCGGGCGGCCGCAACCGCCACCTGGATGTGCGCATCGCCGCCGACGGCAGCTTCAGCCTGGGGCTGCCCGGGGTGGAGGGCGCGCCGCCGGAGGTGTTCTCCGGCCTTGGGCTGCTTTTGGACGACGGAGAGGCGGGGGATACCTACCTGCATGCACCGCCGGCGGGCGACCGTGTGGTGTGCGGCTTTGACGGTGCGCCGCAGATCGCGTTGGCATCGTTCGGTCCGGATTGGCTTGAGTGGTCGATCCTCGGCACGATGCGTCTGCCCGCCGGCCTGGATTCCGGGCGCCAGGGACGCCTGGCCGAAACGGTGGGCATCCCCGTGGAACTGCGCCTGACGCTGGTGCGGGACGCGCGGCGGCTCGATCTGGAGGTCCGGGTCGACAACCGGGCCCGCGACCACCGCCTGCGCATCCTGTTCCCCGCCGGGCTGGAGGCGTCCACGTCCCGCGCCGCCGGTCAACTGGATGTCGTCCGCCGCCCGACCGCCCTGCGGACGGACTGGGAGGCGCAGGGCAACCACCCCGCCGAGCAATGGGTGGAGCTGAGCCGCCCCGGCCGCGGCCTGGCCGTACTGCTGGACGGTACGCCGGAGTATGCGGTCGAGCCGGGGGAGGACGGTCAGGCGCTGGCCATCACCCTGCTGCGCTGCACCGACGTCCTGGGCGACAACCCCGGTTTCGACCCGGTCCCCGGCGCGCAGTGTCCGGGGCCGATCGCCGTGCGCCTTGGCCTTTTGCCGCACCGCGGCGACGTCAATGCGGTCGACCTCCATGCGCAGGCCTCCGCCTTCGAGCTGCCCCCGACGGCGGTGCAGCTCGACGCCCCCCTGCAGCTGCGCCGCTACCGCGCCCACCCCCTGCCCGCGGCGCCTGCGGGGGACGCGGATACGCCGGTCCACAACCGGTTTCTCGCCCCGGAACCGCCGGCCGACCTCCCTCCCGCGCACGGGTTTCTGCGGTGGGAGGCGGAGGGTGCCGTCTTTTCGACCCTGAAGCCGGCGGAGTCGGGGCAGGGGGTGATCGTGCGCGCCTTCCATCCCGGCGACGGCGAGGCGACGCTGCGGGTCGGGTTGGCGTCGCCCCTGCGCCTGGCGTCGGCGGCGCGCTGCAACCTGGCCGAGGGCGGGGCGCGGCCGCTTGCCGTGGTGGACGGCGCCGCGGTGGACCTCACCCTCGGCGCGCATCAGATCGGGACCGTGCATCTGGTCGGGGACGCACCGGACCCGGACGCACCGGCGCAGAGGGGGGCCGCAGGGTGAACGATCGCGTCGAACCGCAGCGGCAGCTGCACGTCGTTACGCATACCCATTGGGACCGCGAATGGTATGCGACCTACCAGGAGTTTCGCCTGCGGTTGGTGCGGATGGTGGACCGCCTGCTCGACCAACTCGACGCCGAGCCGGATTACCGGTCCTTCCTTCTGGACGCGCAGTCGGTCGTCTTGGAGGACTATCTGGAGGTCCGCCCGGAGCAGGCCGCGCGGTTGCGCCAGGCCATCCGCGCGGGTCGGCTGGAAGTCGG
>DAHWHT010000032.1 GCA_027335515.1 Clostridia bacterium | reverse complement strand
GCCCGCGTCAACGGCTGCCGTCTCCCCGGGCGCAGCCCGGATGGTGCGCTCAGTCCAGCGGTTGCACCCGGATACCGCGAAACGCCACCGGCCCATGGTCCCCCTGAAGGCGCAGCGGGCCGCGCACCGCCTCCCCGGCGCCCCAGGCCCCGCCGGTTGGGCCGCTGAGGTGAACGCCCTGGTGGATCACCTCGCCGTTGAGGACCACCCGCTCGCAGACCGCATCCCGAAGCTTGCGGCCCTCGGCGTCAAAGGCGGGCGCGCGGAAGACGACGTCGAGTTCCTGCCACTGGCCGGGCGGCCGCGACGCGTTGCTGCGCGGTGGGTGACCGTCGTACGTCGTCTTGGTCTGCGGATCGCGGCGCGCATAGATGCCCCCGTTGGTGCCGTAGCGCAATGGCGGAGCCTCACCCCAGCTGTCCAGGATCTGAATCTCGTAGCGGCCCTGGAGATAGACTCCGGAATTGGAGCGAGCGGGTACGCAGTACTCAAGGTGCAGGGCACAGCTGCCGTGCTCGAACTCCGTGAACAGATCCACGGTGCGACCGTCTTCCCGGTTCAGGAGGACTCCGGTCCCGGGGCGCGCGGTCAGCCGAGCCGGATCCTCCGCGTCGATGCCCACGTCGCCGACCACACGCCAGGTATGCGGTTCCCGCCGTGCCTGCCACCCTGTCAGGTCGGAACCGTTGAAGAGCTCGACCCAGTCCTGCACACGGGATCCCCCCCGAAGGAATCGCCTTCCGCCCCGGCCGGGCCGCTCCTGCCGCATGGCATGCCCACCCTCCGCATTTCCCGCGTAGTCCGGCGTGGCCGAAACGCGGGAAATGCGTTACACTGAGGGTGTTTGCCGCACGGTCATGGGCGAAGAGGGCGCGGTATGGCCCGTCATCGGAATCGGGGTGGTCGGAGTGTGCACAGGCGCAACGGTGGTCGGCGCCACGGGTGGCCGGGACGGCTGGGTCGCCCCCCCGGCGCGGCGGTTGCCGCCGGACGCAAGGCGAGGCGCGCTTTGAGGAAGTCCACCGCCCTGGTGGCGGATGGCCCGACAGCAGTCTTGCTCAACGGCAACGGAAAGCGCCAACGCGGTGTGCTGCGACGCATTCTCGGCTACGTGGCCCCGTCCTGGCCGCTGATCTCCGTCGCGATCGCCCTCACCGTGGTCACGTCCGGCCTCAATCAGGTGCCACAACTCGCGAATCGCTACCTGATTAACCATGTCCTCTCCCCGAGCCCAAAGCTGCCGAGCCCGACGCTTCAGGGCGCTTTCCATCTGCTGCTTGTGGTCGCCGGCATCATCTTCGCGATACGCATCCTCAATTCGGGCATTGGTTTTCTGCGCAGCTACACCATGCGCATCGTCGGTCAGCGGCTGATCTATTCCCTGCGGCGCGACGTCTACCGCAAGGTGCACTTCCTGTCCGCCGACTTCTACCTTCGCAACGGCGTCGGGCAAATCATGTCGCGCGTCATGAACGACACCAACACCGTACAGAACTTCATCGCCGGCAACATCACCACCCTGGCCAGCCAGATCATGACGTTCTTCATCAGCTTCGCGATCATGTCGCACTATGACATGCGGCTGACCATCTATCTGCTGCTGTTCGGCCCACCGATCGCCGGGGCGATCCTGCTCTTCTCGGGCATCCTGCGTGAGTTGAACCGCAGCCTGCGGAAGCAGACCGCGCGCCTGACCGCGGCGCTCCACGATGCCCTGGCCGGATTCGTGACCATCAAGGCGTTCGGGGTAGAGGAACACGTCATCGGTCGGTTCGAAGCGGAAAACCGCGGCCTGTTTGCTCTGGGCCTGCGGCGGATGCGCACGCAGGCGCTCTACTCGAACTCGGTGGCGCTGGTCACCGGGTCCTCGTGGGCGTTTTTCATTCTCTTTGGCGGCATGCAGGTCGTGCAGCACCAGATTTCCCTCGGCACGTACTTCCTCATCAACGGCCTGCGCGGCAGCATCTTCATCCCCTTCACGTCCTTTGCCAACCTCAATGCCGCCTACCAGCAGGCGGCCGCCGGAGCGGAGCGGATCTTCGAATACCTCGATACGGAGGCCACCGTCCGCGACACCGCCACCGCGAGCCCACAACCTCGGGTGCGGGGGGCGATCGCGTTTGATGGCGTGGTCTTCCGCTATCCGGCGATGGACCTGCAGGCGGTGGCGGCGCTGCATGCGCCGGACCCCTGGACAGACGGCCGCGCCCTCAAGCCCGGCAAGGCATTGCGGGACCGCGATGATCTGGGGGACGCACCCCCGCCGCCCGTCGTCCCTGAACTCGTGGCAACCACCGCAAACGATACCCAGCCGGATCCCAGCGTACAGACGCCGGTCGAACCGCCCCCCCCTCCGCCACCGGCCCTCAACGGCGTGAGCTTTGCCGTCGAGCCGGGCGAGACGGTGGGCATCGTCGGCCCGAGCGGGAGCGGCAAATCGACCATCGCCAAGTTGGTGATGCGGTTGTATGACGTCGAGGCCGGGGCGGTGCGCATCGACGGCATCGATGTCCGCGACTTCACGCTGCGTTCTCTGCGTGAACAGATGGCCGTGGTTCTGCAGGATGTCTTCCTCTTCTCCGCCTCGGTGCGCGAAAACGTCGCGTTCGGCCTGGAGAGCGCCTCCAACGCGGATATCGATGAAGCCCTCCGTGCGGCCAACGCCACCTTCGTCTGGGACCTGCCCTACGGTCCGGACACGGTGGTGGGCGAAGGGGGCGCCACCCTATCGGGCGGAGAACGCCAGCGGGTCGCCATTGCGCGAGCCCTGCTGCGCCGACCGCGCATCCTGCTGCTGGACGAGGCCACGTCGGCACAGGACCCCCTGAGCGAGGAATCCATCATGCATTCCCTGCGCGAACGGGCCGGGGATCTCACCATCCTGATCATCGCCCACCGCCTCTCGACGATCACACACGCCGATCGCATCCTTGTCATGGAAGACGGCGCGATTGCGGAGCAGGGGCGCCACGAAGAACTGCTCTCCCTTGGCGGACCGTACGCACGCCTCTATGGCGCGGGGCAGGAACCGGTGGCACAGCCCTCGTAACCGCGCGGACCGCCCGTCGCCCGGGGCAGGCCCTGGCGGCCCCCACACGCATCCGGTATAAGTTGCGGATGGGATACGCCGGGCCTGACCGGAAGTCCACGGCACGCGGAGGGCGTGCCGCCGTACGTTCGTCGCGCGGATCCGGCGCTCGCCAAAGGGGCCGACCGCGTGGCCCGGCCGTCCGGCGCCCAAGGCCTTGCGGCCCACCGCAACAAGGGGGATGTGCCCGGATGGGTACCGAGCAGCGCCGCCCCAACGTGCTCTTGATCACCGCCGACGAGATGCGCCACGACTGCCTCGGCGCAGCCGGCCACCCGGTGCTCCGCACGCCGCACCTGGACGCACTGGCGGCACGCGGGGTCCGCTTTACCAACGCCTACACGCCCTATCCGGTCTGCGTGCCGGCGCGGTTGTCGATCATGAGCGGTCAGTATGCCCATGCGCACGGAGCCATGGGCAACGGGGCGATGATCCCGCCGGGGCAACCGACCATCGCCTCGCTGGTGCGGGATGCGGGCTATCGCACCGCGGCCTTCGGCAAGATGCACTTTTGGCCTCCGCGCACCGCCATGGGCTTCCAGCACATGCGCTTGGCCGAGCAGGCGGGCGCAGGCTGGAAGGTCGACGACTACCACAGCGACTACCTCGCCCAGCGCGGACAGATCGACGAATGGGACCGATGGGATCAGCACCAGCCCTACCGCGATCAGGCCCCGGCGGAATACTGGGAGGGCTTCGGTGCCCGCCCCTCGGCGCTTCCGGAGGAGCACTACCATACGACGTGGATCGCCCAAGAGACGATCGCCTGGCTGGAAAAGCAATCCGGCGACCGTCCGTTTTTCGCCTGGACGTCGTTCATCAAGCCGCACCACCCCTTCGACCCGCCCCGCCCCTGGGACACGCTCTACGATCCGGCGGCGGTACCGC
>DAHWHT010000330.1 GCA_027335515.1 Clostridia bacterium | reverse complement strand
AGTACCAACCACAGCGGGACGAGGAAAAGGCCGTTCTGGTGAAAGATCAGTATTCCCAGTTTGCCGAGCGTCCAGCCCAGCGCGTCGCCGACCGCACCCCCGACGACTCCGATGAAGGCCGCCTCGGCGAGGAACAACGTGAACACGTCCCGCCGCCTGGCTCCCAGCGCGCGCAGTACGCCGATTTCCCGCGCCCGTTCCAGGACGGCCATGCTCATCACCACCGCGCTCATCAAGCCGGCCACCGCCAAGGCGATGCCACCAATGGCGCCGAGACCCGTTTCCAGGATCCTGAAGACCTTCTGAATCTCCCCGAGGACGTCGCCTGTGGTGGTGGCTCCATACCCCATGTTGCCGATCGCTTTGGCCACCGCTTTCACGTCGGCGATGGACTTGGCCACAACGACGGCATTACCAAAGGTCGGCTGAGTTCCTCGCGGGGTGTTGAGCGTGTTCCAGTGCAGCGCAAGGGCGTTGCGCACGTAGCCCGTGGCGCTGCTGCCGAAGGTGTTCTTCGCCACACCGGTCAGGACAAGCTCCTGAGGTTTGGTGACCGCGCTGCGGACGCTTTGGAAAGAGGCGGCGTTACCCATCCCCTCCATACCGGCGGTCAACGTCAGTTGGACGGTGTCGCCAACGACGTGCGCCTCCCGCCCTTTGGCCACCCCGAACAGGGCATCGACCAACGACTGGGGCAGGACCACACCGGCCTGCCCAGGTGCCGGGAGGCGGCCATACCGGAGCGAGGGAAGCCTCTGGGCGCCCGGTCCGTGCCAGAGCTTCCCTGGCGGCAGCCCCTGGAGGGGGATCATGGGGGCCCCGTGGCCGTTCACTTTGCCCTTGGCAAAGAACAATGGCTCGCCGTAGGCGGCGCGCACACCTGGTAGGTGCGCGAAGGTCACGAGTTGTGCCGCCCCGATGGGGTGGACCACCCCCTGCGTCTGCGCCGGCTGGCCGAACGAAAGGGCGTTGCTGCTCTTTGCGGGGGTGACGTAGATGGAGTCCAGCGAGGTTTGGGTGCGGATGCTGCCGACCACCCGGTTCTGCAAACCCGCCCCGATAGAAATGAGGAGCACCATGGCAGCAACCCCAATGGTGACACCAAGGCCGGTGAGCACGGTGCGCCACGTGCGGCGTAGCGCCGCCGAACCCGCCATGCCCAGGAGGGTGCGGGTCCGTGGCCCAAGCCGCTTGCCAGGGGTTTGCTCCATGGGGCCCGGCTTTCCCCCCACCGCAGTCTCTGGGGCGGAATCGGCGATGACACGGCCGTCACGGACGCGGATCACACGATCCGCCAACGGAACAAACTCCTCGTTGTGGGAGACAACGACCACGGTGCGGCCGTCGCGATGCGCGACATCGCGCAGGAGCGCCATGATCTCCTGCCCGCTGTGGCTGTCCAGGTTGCCGGTCGGTTCGTCGGCCAGGAGGATCGGGGGGTCGGTCACGAGCGCGCGCGCCACCGCAACGCGCTGCGCTTGGCCCCCGGACAGTTCCCCGGGACGATGGCGCGCACGATCCTTCAGCCCGACCCTCTCCAACCGTTCGGCCGCCAGTCTTCGACGCTCCGCCGGGGGGCATCCGCCCAGGACAAGCGGGAGGGCCACATTCTCCTCTGCCGTCAGGTGGGCGAGCAGGTGAAACGCCTGAAAGACGAATCCGACATGCGTGCGGCGCCACGCCGAGAGCTGATCCGCCGACCGTTGGCTGATGGCCTCACCTCCGGCCACCACCCGGCCCGTGGTGGGGCGGTCCATGCCGCCCAGCAGGTGCAAGAGCGTGGACTTGCCGCCGCCGGAGGGTCCCAGCACCAGAGCCAACTCACCTGGCCGCAGCGTGATCGAAACGCCGTCCAACGCATGAACGGTCTCCTGGCCGCGTCGATAGGAGCGGCTGGCTTCCTCCAGAGACACGCGCAACCGGCGCCCTGTAGCTGTGGCCACAGACGGTTCCCCAACCTTCCCTGCCTCAGACCGCACGAGATGCCTCCGATCCGCGCGCAAGGCGCGAGCCAATCCAGCCGAGGATCAGACCCAGCCCCGCGAAGACGACCACCGAGAACACAAAACTCAGCCAATGGATCAAAGCGGTGTTCGCATGCTGCGCGGCCTGAATCTCGAAGGCGGTGGCGTGTCTTCTGCGCAAGAGCGCGGCCAATCGGGCAGACGTGGGCGGAAAGAGCACGGCCACGAGTCCGGTCGGCACACCGTAGCACAGGCCCACGAGCGCCGCGAGCCACGACGGGCGAAGCCCCGCCTGGCTCGCCGTTCGACCCGCCAGTGCGAACACGACCAACGCGGTCGCCGTGAGTGCGACCGAGAGCACGGCGCGGATCGCGGCGCCCGGTTGGACAGTGGCGCCGATGCCGAGGCTCAAGACGCCCCCCATCAAACCGGCGATGTACCAGACGCGCATCCGTCGGTTCGACGGGGATCCGTCAGGAGGAGACTGCTCGGGACCGTCTTCTACCAAAGAGCCCACCACCCTTATGCTGGACGTGCGAGCGGCGCCGCCGATCACGGCGGGTCAGCGCCCGTCCATGATCGGAAACACGGATTTCCCCTTCGCGATTGCCGGGGGGCGCGTCGATGCCCTGTCGTCCTGGCCCCGTGGTGTCCACGAACCCGATGCCACCCGCGCCGTCGCGGGCCTTCCATTGGCCACGCATGTGGACATTCAGGCATCCTGCAATGTGGTGTCAATCGGTCGACCAATCCTTGTTACGGTTTCCAAACGTCGCCACGCCGTGGTCGGCGGTGGCTCCACGTTGTCGTTCAGGCCACGGAGCCTGCCGTTGCCGCGACGGGAGGGGTGGCCGGGTGTTGATCTGGGCGTTGCGTGCCCCGCCGTCATCTCGGACGCGACGTTCCTTGACTCTCGCCATGAGCGCGAAATCGAAGCTCGTTCGTTCCGGCTGCGTCGTGCTCCTGCCCTCTGTGTCAACATGAGTGCAGACAAGCCGGGGCGAGGATTTGGACTTGGATTCCGAGGTCTGGATGGGGGCTCTCGGGGGGCTCGAAGATCCCCCCGCCCCGGGCGATAGCTCGGAGGCATGGATCCCCTCTCCAGGGAGGTCGGAAGGGCTGGAGAGGCAGGCCGGGGAGCAGGCACGGTACCCAGGACAAGGGCGGAAAGAGGGACATGCACCTTGGATGCGGAGCGCAATGGGACGACGCGTACGACGGATGCGGTGCGTCGGACCTGGGCCGCCCGTTGCGAAACTGCCGCTGGTCCAGCAGCACCCCGCCCACCAGCCAAGCGGTCAGGCGATGCAGATCCTCGCCGTTGCGGTAGGCTTCCAGCACCCGCTTGTTCCCGCTGAGCTTGGCCATGATCCTCCATTCCACCTGGCTGAGGTCGGTGATCGGCAAACCGGATGGCAAAGCAATCGCCGCCGGGAGAGATTCCCAGCGGCGCCTCCTGAAACCTTTATGGGCCTATGGCTTTTTGGTGGGCCAGGTGGGACTCGAACCCACGACATTCGGATTAAAAGTCCGCTGCTCTGACCAACTGAGCTACTGGCCCGCTACGCTGTCCTTCGTGGCTGGGGTGGCAGGATTCGAACCTGCGATCGCGGATCCAAAGTCCGCTGCCTTACCGCTTGGCGACACCCCATCGCACTCCGCAGGCATCGGCACCGGAACTGCAGAGGGGCTTGGGGTGACTGATGGGATTCGAACCCACGGCCTCCAGGGCCACAGCCTGGCGCTCTAACCAACTGAGCTACAGTCACCATCCCGCTACCGCCGGCTGGAACCGGCGCGAAGCGCTCTCCAGTCTACCTGCCTCGGCGGCGCGCCGCAACCGGATCGCGGCGAAATCCCAAAGCGGCGCAGGGCGGCCACCACCGCGGACTCGGTGCGATGGGTGAACGCCGCGATGGCGGCCGGAGACCAGCCCCGCACTTCGGCCAACCGCCAAAGCAGCGTGCGGTCCGCACTGCCCCACGGCCGGTCCACCGGCGCTCGCTTTTGTTCGTTGGGCGAGATGCCGGCACGCAATAACGCGCTGCGTTCCTGCTGCGAGAGGCGGCGCCGCTCATAGATCGCCTCAAGCGCCGCCCCGCGCTCAGCCTCCGTCACGGGTATCACGGCGGACCTGGACCTCGCCATGCGCGGTCCCCCCAAGGCTCGCCCATAGTGAGACCATTTCGCGCCAGGCACGCGGACGCCTGCCTGGCCGCGTCACACCTTGCGACAAAGCCCGGCGCGCGTGGCCGGGGCCCGCCCGCGCCGCCTGCGTCCGGCGGGCTACCCCACCAGCGCGCGCACCTGGGTGACATCTTCCGCACTCAGATGGAAGTCCACCGCACCCAGGCTCTCCTGTAGCTGTGCGACGCTGGTGGCACCGACGATCGGCGCTGTCACAAACGGCTGGGCCAGGAGGTAGGCCAGGGCGAGGTGGGTCAGGGTACGGCCGTGCTGGGTCGCATACGCCTCCAGCGCCTCAAGGCGGTCATACGTCCGATCGTCGAGCCGCTGACGCAGGCGCGGCTCGCGTCCCGCTCGGCTGTCTGCGGCAGGTTCCTCGCCACGGCGGTACTTGCCGGTCAGAAGGCCTCCGGCCAGGGGTGAATAGTTGATGCAGCCGATGCCGGATTCCTGGCAGAAGGGCAACAGTTCGCGCTCGGGCGACCGATCCAACAAGTTGTAATGTGGCTGGACGGACACAAAGGGGGCACCCCCCGCACGGTCGGCCGCCCAGAGGGCCTGGCAGATCTGCAGGGCCGAGAAGTTGCTGCAGCCGATGTAGCGCACCTTGCCCGAACGCACCAGGTCGTCCAGGGCGCGCATCGTCTCCTCGATGGGGGTGGTCCCGTCCCAATGGTGGATCTGGTAGAGGTCGATGTAGTCGGTGCCCAGGCGCCGCAGGCTGGCCTCGCACGCCGCCAGGATGTGTTTGCGCGACGCCCCCTCGCCATTTGGACCCGGACCCGTCCGTCCGCGGCACTTCGTCGCGAGCACCACCTCGGACCGCCGGCCCTCCAGCACCCGGGCCACGATGCGCTCGCTGTGGCCGCCGGTATAGACGTCCGCGGTATCGATGAAGTTAATCCCCGCATCGATCGCGGCCCGCAGGATCGTCAGGGATGTCTCCTCGTCCGTCTGGTTGCCTCCCATCCGCCAGCACCCGA
>DAHWHT010000312.1 GCA_027335515.1 Clostridia bacterium | reverse complement strand
TTCGGACGCGCGCTCGCTGGCGTCTGACGTCCCGGCCGTCACGGTGGTCCAGGACGCGGCCACGGCGGAGCGGATCGAGCGCGACTGGGAGGCCTGGGACCCCGGGATCCGGCTCGTCACCCTCACCTCGCAGCACACCTCGATCGTCCGGCCCCTGCTGCGCTTCATCCGCTCGCTCGAAGTGCGTGCCCATGGCCGCGTCCTGATCCTGATCCCCGAGATCATCCCGCGGCGGTCCTGGCAACGGCTGCTGCACAACCGCATCGGGGTGATGCTCGCCGCCCAATTGCGCGCCCAGCGCAACGTGATCGTCGCCATGCTGCCGGTGCATGTGCACGACCCCGGCCAGTCCGACGCGCCCTACGACGGCGGCTAACGCGGCAGACGCGGCGACGCCGCCACACGGCGGGACACCACCGGCTCCGACGCTCCACGACAACCGTCACCGCTGGAGGGCAAGAAGATGGGCGAGGGAACCGAGTTCCGCACAGAGGTCCTGGTGGTCGGTGGCAGCCTGGGCGGCTGCGCGGCGGTCCTGGCCGCGGCGCGACTCGGCCGCCAGGTCCTTTGGATCGCAGAGGACGACTGGGTGGGCGGCCAGTGGACCACGCAGGGGGTTTCCGCACCGGATGAGCATCCCTGGATCGAACGCTTCGGGGCCACCGCCAGCTACCGCCGCCTGCGCCGCACCATCCGCGCCTACTACCGGCGCCACTACCCGCTCAGACCCGATACCAGCGGGCGCCCCTTCAACCCGGGCAACGGCGCGGTCAGCCGCCTCTGCCACGAACCGCGCGTCGGGCTTGCGGCGATCGAGGCCCTGCTCGCGCCGCACCGGGCCGGCGGCCGTCTGCGGATCTGGTACGGCTGGCGGCCGGTCGGCGCGGACATCGACGGCGACCGGGTGCGGGCCGTGCACGTCCAGGATGCGACGGGACGGCGACGGCTCGTCCATGCCCCGCTCATCCTGGACGCCACCGAGCAGGGCGACCTCCTGCCGCTGGCAGGTGTGGAGTATCGGGTGGGGGCGGAGTCGGTGGCGGAGACCGGGGAACCCCACGCGCCGGCGGTCGCCGACCCGCAGGACGTGCAGGCCTTTACCTGGTGCGCCGTGCTCGACCACCGTCCGGGGGAAAGCCACGTGATTCCGCGGCCGCCGGACTACGACACCTTTGCGGCCGGCGGCCACCTGCGCTGGGAACAGCCCCACCCCCGCACCGGGGCGCCGAGGCGCTACGGGCTTTTCCCGGGCGACCCCGACGCCTATTCCCTGTGGACCTACCGGCGCCTGCTCGACGCCGGACGCTTCCGCCCCGGGACCGTGGAGGGCGACCTCACCCTGGTCAACTGGCCCCACAACGATTACGTCGGCGGCAACATTCTCGACCAACCCGCGGAACTGGTCGCCCAGCGGATGCAGGCCGCGCGCAACCTGACGCTGAGCCTCGTCCACTGGCTGCAGACGGAAGCCCCGCGACCCGACGGCGGCAGCGGCTGGCCCGGGCTGCGGCTTTCGCCCGATGCCCTCGGCACGGAGGACGGCCTCGCGCGCGCCCCATACCTGCGCGAATCCCGGCGCATCGTGCCACAGCGCCGCGTGCTCGAGCAGGACATCGCCGCGGACCTGCGCAGCGAGGCGGAACCCTACCCAGACAGCGTCGGCATCGGCCTCTACCGGCTGGACCTGCATCCTTCCGCGACGGGCCGCGGCTACGTGGATATCGGCTGTTGTCCGTTTCGCCTGCCTCTGGGCGCCCTGCTGCCGCAGCGAGTGGAAAACCTGCTGCCGGCCTGCAAGAACCTCGGCTCCACCCACATCTCCAACGGCGCCCTGCGCCTGCACCCGGTCGAATGGAACATCGGCGAAGCGGCCGGCGCCCTTGCCTCCGTCTGCGTCGCCGAAGGCACGACACCGCAGGCCATCCGTTCCGAGGCGCGCCGTCTGGCCGCCTTCCAGCGCCTCCTGGTGCGCCTGGGCGTATCGCTCAGTTGGCCGGCTGAGGCCCGGCCGGTGTAGCGCTGGCGGCCCCAGCGCCGCTCAGGTAACGACGGCGGTTGGCCTCCTGCTGGGCCAGGGTGTTGGCCAGCACCAGGTGGCCGCCCGGCGTCGTGAGGAAGTAGAGGGCGTGGGTGTGGGCGGGATGCGCCACACCCTCCAGGGCGGCCAGACCCGGATTGCAGATGGGGCCCGGGGGCAGCCCGTGGTGGCGGTACGTATTGTATGGGGAGTGCACGGCGAGTTCGCTGCCGGACAGCGCCGCGGTCTGTCCCTGACGCCCCAACGCATACAGCACCGTCGGATCGGCGTCCAAACGCATGCCGCGCCGCAGGCGCTCCAGATAGACCGCGGCCACCTGCGCCATCTGGCGGGGCCGGGCAACCTCGCGCTGCACGATGCTCGCGAGCGTCACCGCCTGCAGGGTGTTGAGCCCGGCATTGGCGCGCGCGGCCGCGGCAAGCTGAGGCGTCCATTCGCTGCGGAACTGGTCCAAGAGCCGGGCGACGGCGGCCGAAGCCCCGGTGCCGGCGGGGAAAACATAGGTGGACGGGAACAGATAGCCCTCCAGCGGGCTGCGCACCCCTGCGGATGCCGGCGGAAGACCCGCAGCGGTGCGCAGGTGTGCGTCGTAACCCGCCTGCGCCAGTTGGCCTGCGCTACCAATCCCCGCCCGCCGCAACCTCCCGAGAACCTGCGACGTCACCAGGCCTTCCGGCAGCGTCACCCGGACCGTCGCCACCCGGCCAGCCGCCAACACCGCGAGGATCTGGCCCGGGGTCATCCCCGGACCCAGTTCGTACGTCCCGGCCTCCAACCGCCGCGCGTCACCACGCACAACCGCCAGCACCACCACGGCCCAGGCATGCCGAACCACCCCGCGCCGCCGCAGCAAGTGGGCAATCTGCCCCAGGCGCAGGCCGGGGTCGATCCGGACCAGCGTATGCGTGGTCGCGCCCGGACGCGCGGCAAACTCCAGGGCCGGACGCGCAATGCCCAGCCAGCCCCCCACGCCAGAGGCCGCAATGAGCAGCAGCAACACGCCAATCCATCGCCGGCGGGTCCGGCCCCTGCGCCTTACCAAGCGCGCCGCGCCCGCCGTCCCACACAGCTAGGCCGCCAGGTGCGCACGCCCCTGCGGCCTGCCGCGTCCGGCCCGATCATGAGGACACCTAACGCCCGCGGCGTCCGGCTCCGGGGGTGGCCCCTCCCTCCGGATCGCCGTCGCCGGCCTCCTCGTCCTCTTCGTCCGCATCCTCGTCCTCGTCCTCTTCGTCTTCTTCGTCTTCATCCTCGTCTTCGTCCCATTCCAGGGCGGCCTCGTCCTCCAGGATCTCGTCCCAGCGGGCCGCAACCCGCTCCCACTCGTCATCGTCTTCGATGTCTACGAGTTGGTCGTTGCCCTCGGCATCCTTTTCGACGCGGAGCACGATCGCTTCGTCGTCCTCGCTATCCTCTTCGTCCTCTTCGGTCGCCGCCAGCACGGCATACTCCTTGCCGTCGACCTCGAAGATGTCCACCAACTCGAATTCGTGTTCCTCGCCGTTCTCGTCGGTAAGGACGACCAGATCCCCTTCTTCGCGCTCCACCGTCCGGTCACCCCTCGTGAGGCCGCCCCCGGCCCCGGATCATTCCTCGGGTCCCAGCGCCGTCCGCGCGCCGTCTGGCGTCGGTCGACCACCATCATCGTCCGCCGTCGCCGCGGGACCTTCCCACGGCGGGCGCGCATCCAGGAACCCTTGGAGGATCAGCGTTGCGGCCACCTGATCGACCAGCGACCGGCGCCGTTGTCGACGCACCCCCGCCTCGCGGAGGGTCCGTTGCGCGGCGCGCGTCGACAGCCGCTCGTCCCACAACGCCACCGGGAGTCCGGATCCGGTACGCAACGCGGTAACGAAACCGAGGACCTTTTCCGCCTGGGGCCCGATCTGGCCCCGGAGCGCACGCGGCAGGCCCGCCACCAGCATGCCGACCCCGTGTCGCACCGCCAGATCGCGAATCGCGGCGACATCCCGGTCCGGGTCGGTGCGCCGCACGACGCTCACGCCCTGGGCCACCCGCCCACCTTCGTCGCTCATGGCAACGCCGACGGTGCGGTCGCCGATGTCCAGCCCCATCACGCGCACGAGGGTATCACCCGCCGATCCGGCATGTCAATCAAGGCCAGGGGACCGGCCGGCCGCCTGGGCCCTCAGGGCGTCGGCACCGGCGGAAAGCGCCGCGTCGATCCCGTCCAGCCCCGGGACACCGGCATGGGCCAGATCCGGGCGCCCGCCGCCGCGCCCCCCCGCGGCCGCCGCGGCTGCGGCCACCACCCGGCCCGCGTGCAGGCCCTGTTGGACCAGGTCGGGGGTGAGGGCGCACAGGAGCACGGGGCGCTCTGCGGCGGTCGCAGCCAGCAGCGCGGCGCCGCTGCCCAATCGGTTGCGCACCGCATCGGCCACGCCGCGCAACGCGTCCACCTCGGCCACCGCCACCCGGGCCCGCACCAGCCGCACCGGCGACGCGCCGTCAAGCTCCATGGCCTGCGCCGCCAATTCGGCGCCGAGGCGCAAGGCCTCCTCCCGCCGCTGCGCCGCCAACGCGCGCTCGCGCTGAGCCAGGCGTCCCGCCAGTTCTTCCACGCGGGCGGGCACCTCGTCGGGCAGGGCCCGCAGGGCCGCGGCGGCCCGCGCCAACTGCTCCTCCCGCTGCGCCAGCAACCGCAGGACCCCGGGCCCAGTCACGGCCTCCACCCGCCGCACCCCGGAACCGATGCCCGTTTCGGCCAGCAGGTGGAAGAGTCCGATTTCCGCCGTGCTGCCCACGTGGGTTCCGCCGCACAGTTCCAGGGACCACGGGCCCATCCGCACCACGCGCACCCGCTGCCCATACTTCTCCCCGAACAGGGCCATGGCCCCCATGCGGCGCGCGTCCTCCAAACCGCTCACAAACCACTCGACCGGGATGGGATCGAGAATCCGGGCGTTGACCCACTCGGCCACGCGCGCCTGCTGCTGCGCCGTAACCGGACGGTCGTAGGTGAAATCGAACCGCAGCCGGTCCTGTGCCACCAGGGAACCCGCCTGGTGCACCGTGTGCCCGAGGACCTCCCGCAGGGCACCCTGCAGAAGGTGGGTGGCACTGTGGTTGCGCGCCACATCGCGGCGGTGGGCGCCGTCCACCACCGCCCGCACCACCATGCCGGGCCGGAGCGTGCCCTGCTCCACCCTGCAGACGTGCCCGATGACCGCGCGGCCCAACCGGCGCGCGGTCGTGACCACCAGACGCGCACCCCCGTCGGCCCCCACCGCCTGGAGCGCGCCCCGATCACCGACCTGGCCGCCCCCCTCGGCATAGAAGGGGCTGCGGTCCAACGCCACCACGACCTCGTCCCCCGGTTCCGCCGCGGATCGGCGCCGGCCCTCTGCCAAGACGGCGAGCACCTCGGCCTCCGCCGACAGAACGTCGTAGCCGACAAACGTCGTCTCGGGCACGTCCTCCAAGTCCGCGCCGTCCGCGACCACCGCGCTGCGCGCCCGGCGGTCGGCGCGCGCCCGGCGGCGCTGCTCGGCAAGCGCCTGCTCAAAGCGCGGCACATCCACCACAAGGCCGTGCTCTTCGGCGACGTCCAGCGTCAGGTCCAGCGGAAAACCATACGTATCGTGCAGGCGGAACGCGGTCTCCCCGGCGAGATGGCGTCCCCCGCCGGCGCGCGTCTCCGCGATCGCGCGTTCCAACAGCCCCAACCCATCCGCCAGCGTCTCCCCGAAGCGCTCCTCCTCCTGGCGGATGGTGGCCTCGATGACCTCGCCCACCTGCGCCAGTTCCGGGTAGGCCCCGGCCATCGCCTGCTGCACCGCCGGTACCAGCTTCCACAGAAACGGCCCCTCCAGCCCGATCCGGCGGCCAAAGCGCACCGCGCGCCGAAGGATGCGCCGCAGCACATAGCCGCGGTGCTCATTGCTCGGCCGCACCCCGTCCGCCACCAGGAAGGTGCAGGCGCGAACGTGGTCGGCAATGACGCGGAACGGAAACCCCGCGTCGCCGTCGGTGTAGGGCAGACCCGACAGCGCGCCGACCGCCTGCAGAATCGGCTGAAACAGGTCGGTGTCGTAGTTGCTGTCCACGCCCTGCAACACCGAGGCGATGCGCTCCAGGCCCATGCCCGTGTCGATCGACGGTCTCGGCAGGGGTGAAAGCTTGCCGTCGCCGTCCCGGTCGAACTGCATGAAGACGAGGTTCCAGATCTCAAGCCAGCGCGCGCAGTCGCAAAGGCCGATGCCGCATTCGCCGGCGGCACAACGCCGCGACGCGCCGCGGTCATACAGCACCTCGCTGCACGGTCCGCAGGGGCCGGTCTCCCCCATGGCCCAAAAGTTGTCCTTTTCGCCCAGGGGCACGATCCGCTCCGCCGGCAGGCCGCTGACCTCCCGCCAAAGCCTCGCCGCCTCATCGTCGTCGCGAAAGACCGTCACCCACAACCGCTCGGGCGGCAACCCGAAGACCCCGGTGAGCAACTCCCAGGCGTAACCGATGGCCTCGCGCTTGAAGTAGTCGCCGAAGCTGAAGTTGCCCAGCATCTCAAAGAAGGTGTGGTGGCGCGGCGTGCGGCCGACGTTGTCCAGGTCGTTGTGTTTGCCCCCGGCGCGGACGCACTTTTGGGCACTGGTTGCCCGCTCGGCCTGAAAGCGCGTCCGACCCGTGAAGACGTCCTTGAACTGGTTCATCCCCGCATTGGTGAACAACAGCGTCGGGTCGTCCTCCGGTACCAACCCGGACGAGGGCACGCGCAGGTGGCCGCGTTCTTGAAAATAACGAAGGAAGGACTCGCGAATGGCGGCGGAGCCCTTGTCCAAGGGTGATTCCTCCAGGGCAGGCGGCGACCGCGGCCGCGGGCGGCGCCGGTGTTCACGATAGCCTACGCGGCTGGCGCAGGCGCGTCAAGGCACCAACGGCATGGATACCCAGGACGCGCAGGCACCCGGCAAGCGGCACGGACAGGATCACACCCGCCAAACCGTGCAGGTAGTCGCCGACCAAGAGCGCGGTGATCACGGCCAGCGGGTGAAGACCGACCGCTCCGCCCACAATGCGCGGCGCCAGCAGACTTCCCTCCAACTGCTGAATCACCAGGTAGGCGATGGCGGTCTCGGCAAACAGCCGCCAGCCGCCCGAGGCCGCGGCCACACCCAGGGCCGGCAGCGCCCCAAGGACCGGCCCAAAATAGGGGATCAACTCGCCCATGGCCGCAAGCAACCCAAGCGTCAGCGCAAACCGCACCCCGAGTACCAGCAGCGCGACGGTGGCCAAAGCGCCGACCACGGCGGCCAGGGTGAGTTGGCCGCGCACCCAACCGGAAAGCACCGCGTCCAGGTCTGCAAGACAGGCCCAGACCCCCTGGCGTGCCCCCGGCGGCAGGAGTCGCCCGAAGGCCTGTTGGATGCGCTGCAGGTCCAACAGGGTGTAGTAGGCCAGCACCGGGGCCAGGACCAGAGCGAAAACCAGGCCGAAGGCGCCGATCAGCCCCGCCAGTGCCTGGTGCACCGCACGCATCAACGCCCCCTGCACCTGGGCCGCCCCGGCATCCACGGCGCGGCGCAGGTCGCGGGGCAAGGGCAGCCGCCCGTAGCCGGAACGCACCTGGCCGATCGCCCTCTGCACCGTCGCCAGGGTTCGCGGCAGGTCCCGAACCAGGCGCTGCAGTTCCGCCACCAGGTCCGGCAGAACAAACACACAAAACGCGGCGATCAGGATGGCGAAGCAGGCATACGCGACCAGGATGGCCGCCGGACGCGACAGCCGGAGCCAGCGCTCCAACACCCCCACCAGGGGCGCCACCATGTACGTCAGCACGATGGCCAGCGAAAACGGCGTAAGAACCGCGGGGGCAAGCCACCACGCGACCGCGGCCACGAGCCCGACCAGTCCCGCCGCGCCAAGCCACCGCCACACCGTGGGCCAGGACTCAGAGCCCGCCCCGTTTGGCGCCACCGGCCCGCCCCCTGCCCCCCCGACCGGCACACGGTACCCGCATCCCCGAAACCACCCGCGGCATCAGGAGGAAACCGTTGCGGCATCCGAATCGGAGGTACTCAGTTCCACCAGGGCCCCCTCCTCATCCGGTCGGAATAACCGCCAGCCCGCACCACTGGCATGGAATTCCACGCAGCAGTTCCAGCAGTAGTATTCCGCGCCCCCGACCCGCCCCGTCTCAGACCTGCCGCACACGGGGCACCGCACTTCCCGCTTCAAGAGGCTCCCCTCCCCGGCCCTTCGTCCTGAGGGCCCAGCAGCAGCACACCCCCGTCGCCCCGTGCCCGCCGCAGGCGTTCCAGCGGCAGAAAGGCCTTGCCCCACGCGACATCGCTGACCACACCCCGCGAAACGAGGTAGCCGACGACGGCGCCGTCCCCAGGGTCAAAGCAGACATCGTCGACGACGTCGAGGTCGTGCCCATCCATGGACAGCACCCGCCGGCCCACGACGCCCACCGGGCTGCGGCGGAGCCGCCGCAGCCGCTGCCCCTCCCCGGTGCGCAGCACGATCGGACGGCGCAGCAACACCGCGGCCGGGCCGATCGCGGCCACCTCTTCGTAGGGGATCAGGCGTCGGCGCCACCACGTACCGCCCCGCAAGAGCAGGCCGATCACGCGGTCCCCGCGGCCGGAAAACAACAGGTCTCCGACCCGGCCGGCGGGTCGGCCATCCGTCTGGCCCACCGCGGGCAGACCAAGGACCGCACTGCGCTGGAGCGTGGCTCAGCCACCCCTTCCAGGGCAGGCTCTCCCGTCCAGGCGTCGGTTATGCAGTGGGAATGGACGATGCGGGCGCGTCCTGGCACCCGCCTATGGGATGAGCGTCGTATCTCCTGGTGAGGCCGAGCCGGAGGCACCGACCGCCCCGTCGGACCGGGACGCCGGCGGCTGCAGCGGGTCGCTGCGCAGGAGTTCGAGTTGGGCTTCCAACTGGCTGCGCCAACGGGCGCGAAAGGCCTGCGACTCGCGGAACAGGCGCGCCAACTGCTCCTCGGCCTCGCGCACCCGAAGCTCGCCCGCCTTGCTCGTGCGCGCGCCCTCCTCTTCCGCCTCGCGAACGATCAGTTGGGCCTCCTTGCGCGCGTTCTGACGAACCTCCTCCGCGGCGTCCTGCGCCACAATGAGGGCGTTGTGCAAGGTGTTCTCCAACTGCTTATACTGCTCAACCCGAGCGCGCAACTCTTCAACCTCGCCGCGCAGTTCGGCATTCTCTTTCTGCAGGGTCTCAAAGTCGGCGACCACCCGATCGAGGAAGTTATCCACCTCATCCTCGCTGTAGCCGCGCATCACCCGGCGGAACTCCTGGTTATGGATGTCCAGTGGGCTGAGCATCCCCACACACCTGGTCCGCGCGCGCGAGCCGGCGGCACACACCACCGTCCCCACGCCCGCCCTGGCCAGGCTTCGTCTCCTTTCGGCCCCTGGATTGCCCCTGGTGGGGCGCGGGGCGTGACGGGCAGAACCCACCCTAGGACATCACGGCAACAGCCGAGAGACTACCGCATGGGCCACCTGGATCAACAGCAGGAGAATTAACGGCGAAAAGTCCACCGCCGCCCCCCCGGGCATGCGGCTGCGGATGGGTTCGAGCAGGGGATCGGTGATGCGCCGCGCCGCCCGGTCAAAGGACGCCAACCAGGCGCTACCGGTAACCAGGTTCGGGATCCAACTCAGCAACGCCTGTGCGAAAACCACCCAGAACAGTACCGAAAGGGCAGTCTGCAGCGCGGCGCCCACGACGAACACGACAGCACCACCCCCCCGGACGCGCCGGGGTCAACGCCCTTCGCGTTCTCCGATCCGCAGCGCCAGGGGCAGGGTCACCTCCACACCCGAGGGCACGAAAAGTAACACCGATCCCACGCGGTGCATCTCGCCGCCGAGCGCGCACACCCCACCCATGAGAAAGGTGACCAGCCGCTGCCCCAGTTCGCGGTCGAGCCCGTCCGTATGCAGCAGTACCGGTTTCCCACCCTTGAGGTGCGCCACCATCTCCTCGGCTTCCTCGAACCGCTTCGGTGCGGCCACCACCATGCCCGGGAATCCAGGAGGGACCAGACGGGTCACCGTCGCCGGACGGCCTGAGAGACGATCGCTGCGCTCCAATCGCTCCTCGCCCCACCCGGCCCGCGTACTGGCCCGCCGCCGGGCCACGTCGGCACGGGTGACCGGGGCGGCGTAACGCTGGGCCACCGCGACCGCCGGGGCTGCCTCCTCGGCGACATCCTCTTCCTCTGGCTCCTCTTCGTATCCCAGGAATGCCAGCACCCGATCCCACATAGCCGCTGCCACCCCTGCGCCCCTTCCTGAGGTCCGCGCCAAATCCGCGCTTGGACCACCACGGGCCGCGACCGCCACCGCCCAAACCACGGTCAGGACGACAGCCGAGACACCGGCCCGAAAGCGCTCATTCCCTGCGCGTACCATGTCTCCTGCCTGCGCTTGCACCGCAGGGCTTCCTGCACGGCCGCCCGAACCGTTCACCCGTTCGATCCAACTGCGTCGGCGCCAGGGGAGACCGCAAACCCAAGCCCATGGCCAGCACGATCCTCGACCACTACCGTGCCTTCAGCACGTACACGCATCCCGGTCTCTACAGAGACACGCTGAGGAGCGAACTACCTGACGACGTGCACGCGATCGGCTTGCTGGTCCGCAAGAACATAATCGCTTCGTGGCTGTACTGGTTGCCAGCATTCTGAAGTGCAAGGGCCTTGCAGCCCGCGTGCGCGCAGGCAACCCTTCCGATTTCGGCCAGAGTGCTGCCGATGCCGTGAGCACTGACCACTGGATCAACCAGTACTGGAGCGATCAGGAAAACCGCCGGGTCACGATCGACGTTGACGGCAGTCTGAGCTTGATCGGCGCGTTTGACGCATAGGACATGCCGCCGGATCAATTTGACTTCCCAGCGAACGCCTGGCTCGGCATCCGCTCCGGAAAGCTCGATGCGCAACGCTTTTACAATGCCAAACCGGAGCGGCGAATCCTGGCCGTGCTCTGGTCACTCTTCTACGACTTCCACTGCCTGATGAACGACGAAGTGATATACACCCACAGGCCATGGTGGGCGACCCAGGAGGGCTTTCGAGCACTTGGTGCGCAAGAACTGGGAAGGATCGACCACCTCGCGCGGTTGCTGCGGAATCCAATCCAGACGACAACTTCGACGAACTAAGTATGTTATGGGAAACGGATCGCGACTTCCGGCTGCTTCATGGCGGTTTACTGTAGCGCACTCCACGCCCAGTCATGCACTCTTCGTCTACCGAGCCGCGGCCACATTACGCCCAAGAACAGCCGCAGCAGGACTGCCCAGTCCACCCCGCATCTCGATCGGCCACACTGAAGTGCCAATGACCATACAGGTCGAGTTGAACGCCGCGCATCTACCCGGTCCCGCCTGTGGCGACTGCAGTTGCAACACCTGGCGGACGAAACTGGAACGACCATCTCCGTCGTACGCGCGGAGACCGTCGCGCCATGGTCTCGTCGCCTTGTGGCGCAACTCGGGCAAGACGATCGTTTGTACCGACGCAACCTCGCTTTAGGGGGCGTCCCGCAACGAAGCGCCCGGGTGGGCCGCCTGACCGAAAATCGCCCGGCCGACGCGGACCAGCGTGGCGCCTTCCTCGATCGCAACCGGATAGTCGGCACTCATCCCCATGGAGAGTTCCGGCAGGGCGCACCCCGCCGCCTCCTGCAAGCGGTCGCGAAGGCCGCGCAGCGCGGCGAACACCGGGCGAACCTCCTCCGGGTGCTCGGCGGGCGGCGCGATCGTCATCAGCCCCCGTACCCGCAGATGCGGCAGGCCGCGCATCTGAAGCAGGAGGGCATGGGCATCCCCGGCCGGCACCCCACCCTGGCCCGGCCGCCCGGCCAGGTCCACCTGCAGGAGCAGCGGCTGGACGCAGCCCAAGCGCTCGGCAGCCGCTTCCAGCCGTTCCGCCAACCCCAGCCGATCCACACTGTGCACAAGGGCAAAGCGCCCGACCACCGCTGCGGCCTTGTTGCGCTGCAGCCGCCCGATCCAATGCCAACGCGCCTCGGGCAATACGGCCAGCTTTGGGAGCGCCTCCTGCACCCGGCTTTCCGCCAGATCCGCCAGCCCGGCGGCGACCGCGAGGGCCGCATCCGCCACCGCCGTCCCCTTGGTCACGCCCACCAGGCGCACGCAGCCCGGATCCCGCCCGACGCGCAGGGCCGCCTGGGCGATCTTTGACCGCACTCCCCGCAGGGCTTCCCCCAATGCCGCCCGGCGTTCGGCGTCGGGCAGCGCCGCCCCGCCCGCAAGATCCGCTGCCACCACGCGGCTTCAACCCCCTCCGCCCGCGAATCGGCGGCCGCATCCGCCCGCCTTGCCGCCCAACCCGCGCCTGGCGCGCGTCCCCCCGCTACTTCCCGCCCCCCGCCCCCGACCCTGCCAGCCACGGCAGGAGAACCCACGGTCGCAGCAGCACCCGGCTCCCGGGCGCCACACCGCGGACCAAGACGAGCCGCCGCATCCGCACCCGAACGCGAACCGCGACGCGGTACGGCCCCCGAGGACCCAAGACCACCACCGTCCCGCGGTGGAGCGCCGAACCGGGTAGCGCCAGGCCCCGGACCGCCGGCAGTTGCACCCGCACGCGCCCCCGCTGCGCCGGTCCCGGATCCGCCCCGCCCGAGCGCGTGGCGAAACTGGCCAGGAAATGGCCAGCCACGGTCGGGCCTTCGGCCAGCAGGCGGACGCGCGCCGTACCGCCCGCCCAGGTGATGCTGGCGGTCCCATCCCGCGCCACCGCGCTGCGCGCGCCCGCCGGCAGATCGCACAGCCACACCCCGGACCAGGATGGGCCGAGTATGCCGATGGGCGCGCCCGCAGGCACCACCTGGCCTGCGGCGGCCAGCGCCTGGACGGCGTCGCGCAGGGCCTGCGGGGGTAAATCGGAATACGCTGCGACCGGCACCAGGGCCAACGGATCCCACCCCGGCGTGAACCATCCCGATCGGCCGGCGCGCAGCGTCAAGCGCGCAAGCGCCGCCGCCGCCGGCGGGGCGGCCACCGCACACCGCCGCCGCAAACACAGGCCCGACCACAGGGTCCGGCGCCAGGGCGAGGTCGCCGCCGACAGCCCGACCACTCCGACCCGCGGGTGCCCCAGGGGCGCCACACGCCACCCCGTCCCACCGCGCGCGGGAATGGGTTGGTAGCGCGCCAGCGCGGCGCCCGCCGGCACCAACCCCCCGGGAGCCAGGGTGCGGATCCGGGCCGGAACGGGAAGCCGCACCAACTGTCCCGGGCGCACGAACGCGGCCGACACCCGCCACTGCGGGGTCACGGTGCGTCGGTGCACCGTCGTCGGCCGCGCCAGCCAGTGCGCCACCGCCGGCAGGAGCAGCACCAGTACGCCGCCGGCGGCCACCACCGCCCGCGCGCCCCGTCCCCACCGACGCATGGCTCAGCCCACCGCCTTCCGGCGCCTGGGCTTCCGCGCACCCACCCAGCCCCCTCCCGCGCGGCTTCGCGCAAGTTCCGCGCTGCTTCGCGACGGGCCGCGGCAAACACGGTCTGCACAGCGTCGGGCCGTGGAGCCGCGCGGCCAAGGAGGTGGAGGGGTGGAGGGGATTGCCGGCTGAGCAAACGTGCGTGCCGGCCGTCCGCACGATTCGCCTGCGCTTGGCACCGGAAGCGAACCAGGCGCTCGCGACGTTGCGCAACCTCGCGATCCTTCGCCTTGCCGGGTTCCAGAGCATCACATCCGCGCTCCGCTGGATGGCCTGGGACTACCGACGTAGCTTCCAGCTGCTCGGGCTGTAATCGACCCAGGTTCACCTCCGCCTCTCTCATCGGTCACGCTGGCGACCGCCGTCGATGAACCCATGCGAACGCGCGCCCCTTGACCACAGCGGGCGCGCGACGGACACGCCTCGCTGCCTTACCACCGGCCCCAAGGGCCTCACATCCCTGTCTCGCGACCCTCCCCGCGGCCAGCCGTGGGTCCCCGCCCACACTTTGCCGATCACCCTGGGGGTATCAGACGGCCGCGCGGAGATTGGATGACTGCCCACGGGGGCTGCGGGCGCCGGGGACGCCGGCCGGACCGACAGCCCTCCGTATCTTGGCGAACGGTTCAGCGGGATCCGCCGGTTCCACCGCCCGAACCAGCCGCCACCGGCTATGGACAGGATTCGCGCCGGTTATTTCTCCGCTCAGTGCCTTACCGTAAAGACCCCTTCCGCCGCTTCCTGGTCCTGGGCGCGAATGACCGCGCGATGCCATTGCTTGAGCGCCGCAAGATCGTCCGTGGCGGCAACCACCTTCTCCACGGGTGCCGGCACACGGTCGAACCGTGCCAGGAAGGCGTCCAGCACGGCCTCCCGCGCCTTGCGCACCGCGCCTTGCCGCTCCCCCTCTTGGCGTCCCTCTTGACGCAGAACATCAAACAGTTCTTCTCCCAAAGGCATCTGCCCTAGCACCTCCAGCAGGAAGGGTCTTTGCTCAGACTCCAGGGCACCGTAGGCCAGCGCCCCCATGGCGCCCATCACGCCCCGCCGTAGCTGCGGGTCCAAGCCCTCCGCGACCGGAGCGGCTTCCCGCAACACGTCCCACATGGGCCGCTCTTGATGCATCAATGGTAGCATGGCGAGCTTCAGGATGTCGCCGCTGGTGAGCGTTGCCCCGTCACGCGCCTTGTCCTCCAGCCGCCGCAGTTCCGCATCGCCATCCATCTCCGCCAGAAACACGTGGTGCGCATCCAAGGTCGCCTTGCCGCAGCTTACCGGCTGCCGCGACCGCGGCCGGCCCCAGAAGACCACCGTCTCCACAGGGCGATCCGGATGCGCCCGCA
>DAHWHT010000255.1 GCA_027335515.1 Clostridia bacterium | reverse complement strand
CGTACCTACCTGCAGCAGGCGGAGACGATCGCCAACTGCGTGACCCAGAAGGGCTGCGGCGGCAACCCGGCCGTCGCCCACCCGGTCCTGATGGATGCCCGGGGGATTCTGAGCGAGCCCTGCGAGACCAGTCCGTGCACCTACGCGCCCGCATACGCCTTCAAAGGGATCTTCGTGCGAAACCTCGGGGAACTGAACGCGGTCACCGGCCGGTACACGGCCTACCTGCAGCGCAACGCTCAGTCCCTCTGGCAGCACGACCGCAGCGGCAACCTCTTCGGCTTCTACTGGGACTCCCCGCCGGCCTTCTACCTGCCCAGAGGGGGAGAGGCACCCGTCGAGGGCGCCGCCCTGGACCTGCTGGTGGCGCAGATCCCCCGCCCGTAGGGGATGGGAGCCCCGCCCGTGCTCGGACTTACAATCCCGCCCTTAACGCCTTCGCCAGCCCTCGGCCGGCGTTCGCGCTGGGGATCCATTCCCTGTCTCGCTTCTTCGCGGGGGAACCCCTGCACCGTGTCCACCCTGGCGTCTTGGGTGTCCTCGCCCTGGAGAGCGAACCCGTGGCTCCGCGGCTGTAACGGCGAGTCGTTGGAACAGGCGGGTTCTTGAGCGTCAACCCCTGCCTCCGCCTGAACCCTCGGCACATGGTTCTCTGGTGACAGACTCCTCTTCCATCCCACCCCAGACCGTCCCCCGCCTTTTCGGTGAGCGATCTTGGCGCGTGGACGTCGCCCGGCCAGCCATCGGACATCGCCCTGTCGATCCCCCGCCAGCTCTGCGAAGGCGTCCAAGAAGTCCGCCGGCTAGGATCCTTCTTCGGCCCCGGTGGGGCCGAGGTGCAGCCCTGCGGCTGACTGACCGCGTACTTGAGGACTCCGCTGACCGGACAGACCGATCTTGTTGGTGACGGCTGTGTAAGGCGGGGAACGGGCTGAACGGACGGAGGGCACCGTCAGCAAGAGTAAGGCATGCGGCCAACGAACGTCGCTCAGGCGCAGGCATTGGGGTCAAGGTGAGGATGCCTGACCTGGACCAAGGGCCGGGCGAAGGGCTCCCGCAGACTGTATCGCACAGCCATCCGGAAATGTCATTCTTTGCCTGTAGGCCTTGCCGCCGTAGACCGGGGCGCTTCCGGAGTCCGCCCACAAGACACTGCCGCGCCTGCAGGGGTGATCCCGAATCGGCAAGACGAGGGTCACACGGCACGCCATGCAGCGGTACGTCGCCCTCGGCCAGGCGCTGCTGGCACCCGAAGCGGGCTCACTTGCCATGGTATTCTCGCTCACGGCGATCCACGTGCTCCTCGGACTGCTAGTCCGCGCACGCTTCAAGATAGCCCAACCCGCAGTGGGCGCCTCTTATGGTGGGGGCGCTTCCCGCGCAATCGACCTGCGGAACCGGTAACTTCTTCGATCTGTGTAGCAGGGGTGGCACCCGGCGTCTGGTGCTGGATGCCTTACCCCTGTTACTTACGACCCGGTCGGTAAGCCGAATTCTGTCAGGGGCGATCATTTCTCTCGAACGCCGGTCACCCGGCGCCTCCAGCAGCCAACCCGGGAGGTCGGCGGGCCACCTCATGCCTCCCCTATTTGGCCTTGCAGCGGGTGGGGTTTGCCTGGCCGACCGGTCACCCGGCCGCCGGTGCGCTCTTACCGCACCGTTTCATCCTTACCGGCCACTGGCCGGCGGTCTGATTTCTGTTGCACTTTCCCTGGGGTCGCCCCCGCCGGGCGTTACCCGGCACCCTGCCCTGCGCTGTTCGGACTTTCCTCAGCCACCCATCGGTGGCCGCGATCGCCTGACCGGGTCGCAATTCCGCTTCAGGATACCATCGCACCGGGCCCGCCGCTACTCGGAGACCAAAAGCCTGCCGCAATGCTCACAGGAGACCCGTTCCGCAGCGTTGCGCAGCCGCTCGCGAACCAGCGGCGCGAACTCAACCTGGCAACCGGTGCAGCGGCCGGATTCCGCCCGCGCCACCCCGACGCCGTCGTTCGTGCCGCGCCGCACGCGCTCATACTCCCGCAGCACCACGGTCTCCACCGCGGTCACGGCGGACGCCCGCTGCGCCACCAATAGCGGTAGACGCCCATCCACGACGGCCAGGCGCTGGCGCCGCGTCTGCCGGTGCTTTTCCAGCGCGCCCGCCGCCTGGGCCACGGCGGCGCGGTCCGCTTGCAGCTTCTGGCGCAGGAGGTCCGCCCGTTCCATCGCCTCCAGGATGGCGGTCTCCAGATCCGAGATGCGGGTCTCGCTGCCGGCTATGTTCTTTTGAAGGCCTTCCAGGTCGCGCGGAGAGCGCACGTCCCCCCCATACAACCGCCGCGTGGAACGCTCACGCTCAACCTCCTGGGACTGGCGCTCCAACTCGGCCAATCGCTGCTGGCGTTCGGTGGCGGCAAGTTCCGCTTCGCGTTGGGCCACGCGCGCCTTGCGCGCGTGCAGCTCGCGCTCCAGGACCATTTCCTGGGCCGCCCCCAGGAGCCGGCGCCGCTCATCGCCCAGGGCGTCGACTTCCCGATCAAGGTCCTGAATCGGCAGCAGCTTGCGCAACTCAGCCTGCCAGTTCATCCACTCTCAGCGCGTCCCCCCGGGGTGTCCACCGCAGGCAGGACCGCGCCTCCCTCCCCTTGGCGCAAACGTAGCGTCGGCGATCATACTGCGGGCGCCTGTGGACGAAGCAGCAGCCGCGGCCTGGGATGGCGTGGCGTGGCACCACCGCAAGGTACACCCCGCAGTTTCGTCGCGTCTGCGCCGCACTGGGGACTGTGGCATTCGGCTTGGAGAGCCCGGGGCCAGCCGTCGCCACCCGTGCAGACGCCTGCGGCACCGCCACCCGTGGTCCCTCGCCCCGACGGCGGCCTTCGCGCGCCGCAGGCGGAGTGAGAACGCCGTGGGAACCGGGGGGGGCATCCCGCTGCAACCATGCGGCCGGTCCCTCCATGCGGATCCGAATGCGGTCAGGATCATCACCAACCACACCCGGTCTCTCGCCGTGGAACCGGCGGGCCGAAGGCGGGCGGCGCGATCCCGCAGGGCCCCATCGGCATTTCAATCGTGGGATCCGGACATCCGCCCCCCACCTTCCCGCGCCCGATCACCCAGATCGGTCCGATGCCACACATCCGCGCGCGACGCCTCGACCCGGACATCCACATCCCACCCCGCCTGACGGGTCGCCGACCGCAGTTGCTCCGCCAGGGCCGCCACGCCCGGCACCTCGGTGGCCTGATGGCCTGGGTCCACCAGGGCCAGGCCCCGCGCCTCCGCCTCACGCGCCTCGTGGTAACGAATGTCCGCCGTCACCAGGGCATCCGCACCCGCGGCCAACGCCGCCGCCGCGCACTCCATGCCGGCGCCCCCACAGACGGCCACGCGGCGCACCACCCGCCCCGCATCCCCCACAAACCGGGTGGCCGGGGCCTGGAGGCGGTCGGCCACAAAGGCGGCAAACGTCGCCAACCCCATGGCGGGCGCGGCCAGGCCCACCATCCCCAGACCATACGCCGCGCCCCCGTTGTCCAACTGCAGCAGGTCATACGCCGGTTCCTCGTATGGGTGCGCCGCGCGCATCGCGGCCAGAACCGCCGGGCGCGCCTCGGCGGGGACCAGCACCTCCAGGCGTTCCTCCGTCACCTCCGCCAGTTCCCCCGGTTGGCCGATCGTCGGATGGGCGCCCGTCTCCGGTCGGAAACGCCCAACACCAACGCCCGTGAAGCTGCAGGCGGTGTACCGGCCCAGCCGACCGGCGCCCGCCCGATCCAGGGCGTCCCGCAGGTCGGGCGCCTGGTCCCGCGGCACGAAAACCACGAGTTTGTACAGCACCGCGCGACCGCTCACCCGCAGCACCTGCGGCGCCTGCAGCCCGAGCGCGTCGGCCAAAGCCCGGCTTGTGCCCGCGGGATCCACGTCAAAGTTGGTGTGGGCCGCATAGACCGCAACGCCGCCCCGGGCCGCCGCCAGCAGGGCCGCCTGGGCTGGCTCGGTCGCGATCAGGCGGGTGAGGGGCCGCCAGGGCAGTGGATGGTGGGCAACCAACAGTTGCGCCCCTACCGCCACCGCGGCGGCCACGGTGACCTGGTCGGCATCCAGCGCACACAGGCACCGTCGGACCGCGATGGCGGGGTCGCCCTCCAGAAGGCCGACATTGTCCCACGACTCGGCACGCTCCTTCGGCCAAAGCCGATCGCAAAGCGCGGCGCAATCCGCGACCGTCGCGCCGGACCGGCCTGAGCCCGCCGCCACCAGGATCCCCCCCCTGCTCCCGCGCGAGAACGGACCCGGACACGCCCCACTTCGCCAAGGGCGGCGATCCCTCCTCGCACTCGGCCCGGCGCTCAGCGCAGGCGGATGGCGAACAGCAGCGCGGTGGCATTGATGAGGGCATGGGCCACGGCCGACGGCAGGAGCGAGCCCGACGTCTGGTACAGCCAGCACAGACCGACCCCAACCACGGTCAACGGCAGCAGGAGGGTGAGACTTCCATGGGCCGCAGCGAAGACCAGCGCGGCGACGCCGACGGCGAGGGGACCCGGCAGGTACGCCCGCGCCCAGCCAAACAGCAGTCCGCGAAAGAAGAGCTCTTCGGCGAGGGGCACAAGCAGGACGAGCGTCAGACCAAGCAGCACCAGCGCCAGCGGCCCGGCGAAGGTCCTGGGATGCAGCACAACGGGGTTATTGCCGCGCAGTTGCAGTCCGGTCAGGATCTCCAAACGGGCCACCGCGTCGGCGGCGACCTTCAGCACGACGCCCGCCGCCGCCCCGACCGCCAGCCACCGCCCGCCCGGCCAGGAAAAGAGGCGGGCGGCGCCGCCCGGAAACCTCGCCCAGCGGAGCGCCGTCGCAGCGCAGACGAGCAGGGCCAGGGAAAATGCCGTATAGGCCAGGGCAAACGTACCCCGGGGCGCGCCGGCCCGCACGGCGCCAGCCACGGCAAGGGCGGCTGCCAGCGCCAGCAGTTGCGCCACCGCAAAGGTGGCGCCAATACCCCACAATCCCAGCGGCGGTCGCCGCCCCGGCCCGCCGGCCGCCACGGAGCGCACCGTCAGCGCCGTCCCGCGCGCAGGGCGACCAGTTCGCTGTATGCCATGGCGCGCGTGTGCTCCGTATGTGTCCAGTGCCGCGGCTTGCGCCGCAGGAGGCCATACCACGTCAGGGGAACCCAGGAGTTGAGAAAGACCGGATAGAGCGGCAGATAGAGCAACGCCCTGCGCGGCAGGCCGTCGATGACGGCCGCCGCGATGGGCAGGGAATATTCCAGGATCATCAGGGCCAACCAGAATCCAGAGGATGCCAGGCGGTGCAATATCGGGTCGGTCATGAACTCGCCCGGAATGACGTAGCCCAGCAGCATGAGCAGGGTGCCCAGCATGAGATAGAACGGCGTAAACATCTGGAAGGTCGCCTCAATGAAGATCGGGGCCGCCTCACGCAGGCCACGCTTCGCGGTGGCCCCCATGTACATCCGGGCCACGGTCGCCTGCCCCTGCACCCAGCGCACGCGCTGCTTCCACGACGCGGCAAAGGTGAGCACCTTTTCGTCATAGCAGATGGCATCGTGGGCCCAGGCGGTCTTAACCCCCGCCAGCAGCGCCTTCATGGTGAATTCGAGGTCTTCCGTAAACGACGTGGCGCCCCAACCGATCTGGCGCACGAGTTCCGTGGAAATGCACATACCGGTACCGCCGAGGACCGAGGAGAAGCCAATGTTGTGTTTGGCCAGAAACCAAAAGCGGTTGCTGACCCATACCGACATGCCGAACGTCGCCGAAATCCACGAATCCGTCGGATTCTTCGCATCCATGCGGCCCTGGATAACCTGGTGCCCCGCCGCCACGTAGCTGTTCATCACGTTGAGAAAATCAGGGTGAACGAGGTTGTCGGCATCAAACACGACGAAGGCATCGTACCCCCGCGACTCGGCGTTGATCTTGCGAAAGGCGTAATCCAGAGCGTAACCCTTGCCGCGTTGGTCGTGGTTGGTGCGCACAATCACCCGGGCGCCGGCGGCGCGCGCCACCGCCGCCGTGTCGTCACCACAGTAGTCGGCAATCACATGAACGTCGTACAGCGCCTCGGGGTAATCCAGGTTTTTACAGCATTCGATTAGCGGGGCCAGAACCCGACCCTCGTTGTGCGCCGGAATGACAATCGCAAAGCGTGCTTGCGGTTCCACCCGGACCGGCGGCCTGCGCCGAAAGAATCCGGCGAGCGGGATGGCCACCGTGTAGAGGGAATAGAGTACGAAGACCCACTCCATCACATCGATCAGCCCGATCAGCGGCCACGGCAACGGCGGATAGATGCGCGGCGGTCCCATGACCATGGCCAGCCATGCCCCCGCGACCGCAGCATGCGCGGTTCCGTTCACCCGCTTGTCACCTCGTTCCATCACCAAGTCGCCGCGAACGAACGGCATCAAGCAAGGGGCGGTCGCCCGCCCCCTGCCAAGTGTAGCCGAGTCTACCACAGGAGCCCGTGGTCCGGCTTCGCCCCCCGAGGCAGCGTACCCTATGATCCCCGCGGCGGCGGACAGTACATCCGCAGATGGGCCCGCCCCGCCCGCGGCGGGCCCGAGGGTCAGGCCACGACCTGCAGCAGGAAGCACTTGAGGTAACGCGTCTCCTCGGCCCCAAGCAGTCCGGGATGATCCGGAGCCGCGCCCCGCCGTTCCAGCACCCGCACCTGGCGGCCGGTGTCGACGGCGGCGTCACAGAGCATGCGCTCGAACATTTCCTCGGTGACCGGCTGGGAGCAACTGCAACTTCACAGCAGACCACCGGGGCGCAACAGCCGCAGCGCGTGCACGTTGAGGTCCCGGTAGCCCCGGTATGCACCGTCCAGCCGCCGCTGGCTGCGGGCAAACGCCGGGGGATCGACCACCACGGCATCGAAGCGCCGGCCCTCCCGGACATGGGCCCGCAGGGCATCGAAGGCGTTGGCTTCCTCCAGCCGGACACGGGAATCCTCCCAACCGTTTGCGCGGCTGTTTTCCAACGCGGCCGCCAGCACCGTCGCAGAGCTGTCCAGAAAGGTCACCTCGCCGGCGCCGGCCGCCAGCGCCTGCAACGCAAAGCCACCGGTGTGGCAGAAGGCGTCCAGTACCCGCACCGGCTCCGGCGCCCCTTCGACGAGCAGCGAGCGCACCATCCGGCCGAAAACGGATCGATTCTCCCGCTGATCCAGAAAGTGGCCGGTCTTTTGCCCCCGCCTCAGGTCGACCGTCAGCCGCACCCCGCCCTCCTCCACCAAGACCCGATCCGGGGGATGACCGCGCAACGCCCCGACCCGCTCCTCCAACCCTTCGAGGCGTCGTACGGCTCCGTCGTTGCGCTCGTAGAACGCATCCACACCCGTCGCCCGCGACAGGGCATCCACCAGCTCGGGCAGGCGTTCGTCCATGCCGGCCACCAGCGCCTGCACGACGATGACGTCGCCCAGGCGGTCCGCGATCAGCCCAGGCAATCCGTCCGCCTCCGAGAACACGACCCGACAGACGGTCGCATCCGCCAGCAACCGCCGGCGCAGGTCCCAGGCCGCCTGAATCCGCCGCGCAAAAAACGCGGCGTCGACCACTTCGTCGCGGCGGCGGGTGAGCACGCGGATGGCAAGCACGCTGCGCTCGTGGTAAAAGCCGCGTGCCACAAACGAACCGCGCTCGTCGAGCACCTCCACGATGTCGCCGGTGGTCGGCGTGCCCTCCAGGCGCGCGATCTCGCTGCGATACACCCATGGGCGCCCGGCCCGCAGCGCTTGATCCTCACCGGTGTTCAACCGAACCACACCCACGCGTCCCACCACCTTCGGGGGCCGCCCGATGGCGGCCCCCGTTCCAGCGGTTCGCGACCCAGGCGTGCGACCCCTGTCCGACGGGGTCAGTGGGGCTTGCCTCCGGCGGGCTCCTCACGGTCCATGAACTTAACGAGCATGCTCACCAGGGCGTTGCGCTCGTTGCTGTCCGCGACCTCCCACAGTTCCTTGAGCAGACGCTGCTCGGGGTTTTTCGGGTCGACCCCGGCCGCCAGCCATTCGCTGAAGTCATGGGCGGCATTCAGGATCGTACCCAGTGATCCCCCGACGCGGTGCGCCATGTTGAGCTTGCCACCGAGGTCCTCTTTGAACTGCTGAAAGGAGTCGGTGAACGGCATGGCTCGACCTCCCCATCTGCATCCCGCCGTAGGATGCCCCGCCCGCGGCCGGGCATGCGGTCCTTGACGCGGGCCCGCAGGACCCATATTCTGGCTAACATGATGGAACAATATGGGTTTCGTGGCGATGGCGGTCCTCTGGAGCCGCTGATCCTCTGTGTGCGGCTGGACGTGGCCCCCCCTGCGCCGCAGCGCGACCACACCGCTTTGGTTGCTGGGACGTTGCTCCAATACAGCCGCCGCGTGGCGACGCAGGGACCGGCCAGTTGGTGCGACGCCAGCGCGCATCGCACGCGCACGGCCAGCGGGTTGCGGCTGGCCACCGCCATCTCCAGCAAGTTGACCGCCCGCGGCGTGCGGGCCGCCGTCGGCGTCGGCTCCAACCGGGTGCTGGCGGCCATGGCGGCGGGCTGCGCGCCCTGCGGAGGGTCGTGCCGCCTGACGCGCGCCGCCGTCCCCAGTTGTATCTGGCCGCTGCCCCTGGACCACCTGTGGGGCCTGTCCCGCGATGCCATCCAAATCGGCCTGCGGTGCGGCCTGCGCACGATCGGTGACCTCGCGGCACTCGGCCCCGTGCGGGCCGGGGCAACCTTTGGGACGGACGGCTGGAAGCTCTGGCTCGCCGCGTACGGGCGCAACGATGAAGCGGTGCCGCTGCACGACTGCGGCCCCCATCCGGAGATTGCGGTCGAACAGGGATTGGACCCGGGCGAGACGACCGCGTCCGGCGGGATGCTCGCCCTGCTTGCGGCATCCGAGCGCATGTCCCATCGACTGCGCTGCGCGGGCCTGGTTGCGGCGGGACTCCACCTGCGTGTCGATCCGGGCGGCACGTCGCGCCAGGCCGCGCTGAACCCGCCGACGGACCGCCCGCTGGACCTGTTCCGCGTCGCCGTGCAACTCGGCGCGCCTGGATGCACCGCGCCCGCCGCCGGCTGCCGCGTGCTTCTCAAGGCACTGGCTCTTGAACCGGCACCACCGCCCGGACCATGAAACCGGGCCGGCCTGTGCTATCCTCAAGTCGGCATGCCGGAGACCGCATCCCGGGAGGCGCACATGGCTGAACGATTCACGGGCCGGGTGCGCGCCCCAGACTTTCCAGCCGACACCGACTGGGTGGGCGCCGCGGCACCGCCCAGACTGGCGGATATGCGGGGCCGCCTGGTTGTGCTGGACTTCTGGACCTTCTGTTGAATTAACTGCCACCACGTCCTGCCGCAGTTGCGGCAGATCGAATCGCGCTATGCGGGCCGCGTCGTCGTCCTGGGGATCCACTCGCCGAAGTTCCCTGCGGAGGCGGAAACCGCCGCCCTGGCGGACGCCGTGGCGCGCCTGGACATCCGCCACCCCGTGGCCAATGAGCGAACCCATGCGATTTGGCAGTCGTATGCGGTGCGCGCCTGGCCGACGCTGGTCTTCATCGACCCCTCCGGAGGGGTGATCGGGCGCCACGAGGGAGAGTTTGACGCCGAACACCTCTCGCTGCAATTGGACGCCCTGCTGACCGAGTTTCCGG
>DAHWHT010000253.1 GCA_027335515.1 Clostridia bacterium | reverse complement strand
GCGGTGACCCGGTAGGGCCGCGGCATGAAAGCGGCCGGACCGTGCGGACCGTAGAGAATCGCCCGCCGAGTACCGCCGGCCCGCGCGTCGGGACCACCCAGCAGCAGCCCGAAACAAACCGCGGCCAGCGCCAACGGCGTGAACCAGCGGTGCCGTTGAAAGTGACCAACCGGGGACGGAGCACAGCGGCACCGCCCCCGGATATCGTGTCCCCCGGACCCGCGCACGGTCTCCCTCCCCGTCCCGATCCCGTTCCGCTCAGCCCTTGGCGGCGAGAGACTTCTCGTAGGCGTTCGTGGCCACCGACGCCGCCTTGAAGGTGCTGGCCACGTTGGTGTCCCCCTTGGGCGGCGTGCCCGTCAAACAACTGCCGACCGCGTTGCCCCACCAATGCCAGGCGTGGCCGTTGTCGTACTTGAACACCGGCTGGACGGTCAGGGTGTTCTTCTCAATGGGGTCGGTCCAGGCGGTCAGGTCCACACCCTTGAGCACCGAGTGCTTGGACATCAAGCTGCGCCACGAGGCCAGCATCGAGAGTTGCGGCGGGATGGTACCGCTGACCGGGATGACGATGTTCCAAAACGTCGGACTGTGGCCGAAGAGCACGGCTTCCCAGGCGGCGTCCGGGTTCTTCGAACTGGAGGTGATCATCCAGGCGTTGGTGGAAACCGAGGCCGCTTGGCGCGCCGGTCCGGCCGGCACGGGTGCCGTGCTCCAGCGGAAACTGCCGTTGATGGCCTTGCCATAGGCCAACAGCGAGTAGCTGTTTTGGCGAATGGTCATCATCTGGGCGCTGGGGAACGACTTGCTCCAGTTCATGATGCTGCCCGGCATCCAACTCTTGTCAACATAGCGCAGGTCTTGGATGTAGGTCTCGCCGGCGACGATCTTGGAGTTGTAGTTGAGGGTGACCGGGTTGTTGGGCGGTACCCATTCCGAACCCCAGGCGACGGCGTTCTCCACGGAGAATCTCCAGGGGTCGCCGCCGGTGCCCCACACCTTCTTGGATGCGTTGGTGAGGCGCAGGATTGCGTTGCGGAAGTCCGCGTAGGTCCACCCCGCTGTCGGAAGCGGTACGTGGGCGGCGCGAAAGCCGTCCACGTTGTAATAGACGCCCATGGTCGCGGCCTTGGACGGGATGGCCATCTGCTGACCGCTGGTCGTGCGCTGGGCGTTGAGGATCGAAGAGGGGATGTCGCGCATCATGCTTGCGGAACGGTTGAGCTTGGCGTAGTGCGAGAGGTCGATGACGGCCTTCTGCTGGTACAGGGCGGAGACAAACGTGTTGGTGGTGACAAAGAAGTCGGGGGCTTGGCCCGCCTCCACCAGCGTCACCAACTTCTGGGCAGGCGGGGGCGTCTTTTGGGGCGTGACCTCGATGCGGGGGTTGGCCTTGGTGAACGCCTTGAGCACTTGGCCAACCAGCGTCGGGTCGTTGGGCAGGTGCGGGAAATTGCCAACCAGACGGATGGTCTTGTGGACCGCCGGGGCCGCGGTGCTCGACGAGGACGTGGTCTTGCTCGGGGTGTTGGCGGCGCTGCCACAGGCAGCGAGGACAGCCCCGCTGCCCCCCAGAGCCAGTGCGGTGCTGCTGCGCAACAGGCTGCGTCGCGACCAAGCGGATGGGCGGGGACGATCGCCAGAAGGATCCTGCACGTCTGGACACCTCCTAAGGGGATCCCAGGGGCCAGCGCGGCGGGGGACCGTGTCGGTGCGGGCCGGTGGCCTGGATTGCGGCGACTTGTTCGGTCAAGTTGGCCGAGATCCTGCTGGCGTTCGCACTTCCCCCAAGCCTGGAGCGGGACGGTTTCTTCCAACGCTCTGAGCGTGTACGAGAAGTTCGGTTTCGCTCGGCGGGGGGCGAGTGGGCTTATTGTACGGACAACACGAGAAAGCGGTCTGCCGCGATCCCCCCGGTCAGGCACCACCGGCCGACGCCGTGCCCGACGCACCCATGGCGCTGGCGGCGGCCCAGGGGGTGGGGTCGCCAGCCGCCTGCCCCACCCCTCCCGGCCGCACCCCCCAGCCCCGGGGGCCGGTCGTCAGCCGACCGGCCAGCGGACGGTGCAGCCATCACGGTTTGAGGTGTAGGCGGCCTGCAGGATCTCGGTCAGTTGCCGGCCCCATTCCGGGCGCAGTTCGGGTTCGGTACCGTCCAGCACCGCCTCGATCCACTGCTGCAGCGGCGGCCGCCATGCGGGTGGCAGGTTGCCGGGCAGCAGACTGCCCCCCTGGCCGCCGGTGAATGCCTCGCCCCCACAGCGCAGGGGCGCTCCGGGGTATCCCAAAAGGGCCCACCCGGCCGTCCCATACAGCGCCAGCCCCTCAGGCCCGCCTCGCTGCACCCAGGAAGCTTCGACGATGCCAAGGGCCCCACCCGGGAATTCCAACAACACGGCGCCGTTGTCGTCGATGCCGTAGGTGCCGGCCACGTTGGTCATGCGTGCCGTCAGCGCCAAAGGCTCTCCCATCAGGTGGCGCATCCGGTAGACGGGATGGCAGCCCAAATCCATGAGGGCGCCGCCGCCGGCCTGCCCGGGATCCCCGAACCACGACGATGGCGGAAACCAGCGCTCCAGGGCAGCGCTGTGTCCGATGCGCACGCGCAGCATGGTGACGCGGCCGAAGCGTTCGGCGTCCAGCGCCGCTTTGAGCCAACGCAGTTCGGCATCGCACAGCGCCGGCATGGAGACGGTCAGGCGCACCCCCGCCGCCTGGACGGCTTCCAGGATGCGGTCGCAATCGGCAACGGTCAGGGCAAGTACCTTTTCGGTAAAGATGTGCCGTCCGGCCTGAGCGCTGGCCAGCAGTACCCGTGGATGCAGGGCCGAGGGCGCGGTGCAGACGACGCCCGCGACGTCCGGACGCGCCAGTACCGCCTCAAGTTCGGGCTCGAACGGCACGCCGTAGCGCTGGGCCGCCGCCCGCCCGCGGTTTGCGTCCTCGTCCCAGACCGCCACGAGCCGCGTGCGCGGATGGTCGCGGACCTGGCGCGCGTATCCGTCGGCATGCGTATGCGCAAATGACAGCATTGCCACACCCATGGCGTCCCCGTCTCCACCAGCCGGTCCGGTCTGCCTCGTCGTCTCCGCCACCCCCCTTGGGCCGGACCCCACGGCCCGCCCCTTTGAACGGACCTTGATCAACGGCAGTGCGGGTGCTCGAATGCCTCCTCGTGCGGGATCGCCACCGCCTGCCCCGCGGCGGCCGAACGCTCCGCGCCCTCCAGAACCGCAATGACCCGCCGCGCCGATTCGGGTGTGACCGCCAGCGGCGCCCCCTCCGTGAGGTGGCCGTAAAGCTCCGGGTAGAAGTGGCCCCCGGCCGACTCTTGAAACGGGACCTGGAACTCCGCCGCGTGGCCGGCCACCGGCACCCGCACCGTAAAGCAGGGGCGCGCCCGGTCACCGGTGCGCTGGCCGGTGTCCAGGATGGCCCCGCCCGTACCCAGGATGCGCCACCGCGGCTTGGGGCCCAGCGAGAGGTGCGACTGCTGCACGTCGGCAACCCGGTCGTCCGCAAAGCGCAGCACGGCCTGAACCTGGTCCTCGTTGGTGACTTCGTGCCAGAGACGCTTGTGAAAGAACCCGGTAACCGAACGCAACGGCGCGTCCATCAGTCCCAGCACCCAGTCGACGCTGTGGGCGCCCCAGTCGTAAAAGGCGCCGCCCGACACCGCCTTGTCCGACCGCCAGCCGCCGCCGGGGCGGCCGTAGCCACCGCTGAAATACTCAATGTGAAACACCTCGCCGATCACCCCGTCGCGGATCAGGGCGCGGGCCGTGAGGAAGTCGCCGTCCCAGCGGCGGTTATGGTAAACCGTCAGTACGCGGTCGGCATCGCGGGCTGCGGCGATCATGGCGTTGCACTCCGCGACCGTGATGGCCATGGGCTTTTCAACGACGACGTGCGCGCCCGCCCGCAGGCATTGGATGGCCGTCGCGGCGTGTCGGTTGTGGGGCACGACCACGGCCACGAGGCCCGGCTTCACTTCGGTCAGCAGGCGACCGAGGTCGGTGAACCCGCGGACCCCGGGGAAGTCCGTCTCGGCGGCGGCCGCGCGTTCGGGGGCGATATCGCAGATCGCGGCCAGTTGCAAACCCGGGGTTTCGGAGATCTGGCGGGCATGGCTGCGGCCCTGGTTGAAGGCCGCGCCGTAACCGATGACGGCGCACGGGATCGCGGCGGAAGAACGCGTCGTTGTCACCTGTGCCATTGCTTGGGGCGTCTGCCCCTTCCCTCCCAATGTACGGACAAGTAGCCGCCGCGACCAGGCGCTGCGGCCGTTCCCGTGCTTCTTCCCTCCGCGGGCGGGGCCTGCCTTGGCCTGCGTTGTTCGGACATATTGCCCATCGCGTCCATCGATCGGTCGGAAGGCATACCGGACGCGGGTGCGGCCGTCGACGGCGGGGGGAAGCGTGCGCAGCGGCTGGTGGAAGGCGGGTTACGCCCGCAGGGAATCGCGCTGCGGAACCGCGCCGTGGCGACGGGTCGGCGCAGGCCGAGGTCGGGTGGGGGGCGGCTGCGAACGACGCGAGCCCCCGGACGCTCCATCCGCGTGTTGGAGCGTGCTGGACGCGCGCTCCGGCGCGTTCCTTTGGACTTGCTGTGGTAGCATTCGGCCTGGTCTTCGTTGCGCACGGGTAACCCCCACCGCCTGCCCGATGGCGGCGGTTGGCGTTGGGGGATTCCATCGCGTGGCCGCGCCATCGGCGACCCGTGGGCTGCGCGGCGACCACCGCGTCTGGTCTCCACCGCGCAGCGAGATCCCCATGGCGCGTGTGGCCCCCGGCGTTTCAGGCCTGCGAGCGGAGGCGTGACCTATGGCGCAACGCGGGGCGTCGAGCGTGGAGACCGACCCGCAGATTCGTGTGGTGCATGTAATCTTCAAAACGCATTTGGACATCGGTTTCACCGATTACGCCGCTTCGGTCGTCGACCGCTACATGACGCGCTTCATTCCCGCGGCGATGCGGCTTGCCGCGGCGCTCCGGGAGCGCGCCGGGGGTGAGCGTTTCGTTTGGACCACCGGCTCCTGGCTGCTGTACGAGTATCTGGAGCGCGCCTCAGGCCAAGAGCGCCGACGCATGGAGGAGGCCATCGCCGCGGGGGATGTCGCGTGGCACGGCCTGCCCTTCACCACGCACAGCGAACTGGTCGATCCCTCGCTCTTTCAGGCCGGCCTCCGCCTCGCCCAAGACCTGGACGCCCGTTTTGGCAAGCGCACGATCGCCGCGAAAATGAGCGACGTACCTGGGCACACGCGCGGAATCGTCCCCCTCCTGGCCGCCGCCGGGATTCGCTTTCTCCACATCGGCGTCAATTCTGTATGCAGTATGCCCGTCGTGCCGCCGGTGTTCGTCTGGCGGGATAGCGGCGGGGCCGAAGTCCTGGTCATGTACGATCCCACCTACGGGTCCGCGGGGACCGTCGTACCCGGGCTCGACGAGGCGGTCGCCTTCGCCCACACCGGCGACAACCGCGGCCCACAATCCCCGGAGCAGGTGCATGCGGTCTTTCAGCAATTGCGCGAACGGTTTCCTGGGGCGGCGGTGGTCGCTTCCACGCTGGATCGCTTCGCCATGGCCCTCCAGCGCGTCAGGGCGGATTTGCCTGTGGTGACGCAGGAGATCGGCGACACCTGGATCCACGGCGTCGGGGCCGACCCGACGAAGATCGCCGCGTACCGGGAACTCGCGCGACTGCGGCGGCAGTGGCTGGAGCAGGGGCGGCTGTGCGACGCCGACGCCGCTTCGGCCCGCTTCAGCCGCGCCCTGCTCCTCGTCCCGGAGCACACCTGGGGTTTGGACGTGAAGACGCACCTGGCCGATCCGCGAAACCACGACGCCGCGGCGTTCCAGGCAGTCAGGTCGGACGCCAAGTATCGGGCCCTGGAGGCATCATGGGCGGAGCAACGCGCCTACGTGGATGCCGCCATTGCGGCGCTGCAGGACGAGGTTCTGGAGCGCGAGGCACAGGAGAGACTGGCCGGTCTTGTCCCCGCGCGGCCAAACCTGGCCGGCTGGACCCCGGTTCCGGACGTGTCTGCGGTCATGGAGACGACGCACTTCAAACTTCGACTCGATCCGCGGCACGGCGCCCTATCCCACCTCGCCGCGAAGCAAACGGGACGCGTATGGGTATCCGAGGGGCGCACCCTTGCGCTCGTCCGTTACCAGACCTTCTCGGCCGCAGAGTACGAGCGGTTCCTGCACCAATACATCGTCCCGCACCGTCTCCACCTGCCCATGGTGCGAGGTGACTTTGCCAAGCCGGGGTTGGAGGCGGCGCAGGCCGAGCATCGGTGGTGGCTGCCCCGTCTCGTGGGCGTGCACCGCAGGACCGATGATGCGGGCGACGGTCTGATCCTGATGCTCGCGATGCCGCAAGAGGGCGTGCAGCGGTACGGGGCGCCGCGCGACATCGTCGTCGCATACACCTTCCCCAAGGATGAGCCGTCGATCCAAATCGAGCTGCAGTGGTTCCACAAGTCGGTATCCCGGTTGCCCGAGGCGATCTGGTGCTCGTTTGTCCCCACCGTTTCCGCCGGGGGGCAGTGGCGGCTGGACAAGATGAACGAATGGGTGGACCCGCGCGACGTCATCGAAAATGGCAACCGCCACCTCCATGCCGTCGACCGCAGTGCATGGTACCGCGACGATGGGGACCAGCTGCTCGTCGAAACGCCGGATGCCCCCCTTGTCGCGCCGGGCGAGCCGTCGCTGCTGGACTTTAACAACCGGCAGCCTGACGTTTCAGAGGGGATCCACGTCAACCTGTACAACAACGTGTGGGGAACCAATTTCCCTCAGTGGTACGGGCAAGACGCCCGCTTCAGGTTTCGCCTTACGTTCAAGCCCAAAGAATGACCGAGGCGTGTAGCGCGTATCGCGGGTCCCAGGGAGGGAGGCGCGCCAGCCCCGGCGTGCGGTCGCCGGCGTTCCGAGGCCCCAGAACGTGGAGACCTTCGCCCACGGAGCGAGCGGCGGGCCGTGGTATGTCCGGCGCGCCCGTCAAAGACCCTACGTTCCGGATCCAAGGTACACCGGCGGCGGGGTCGCGCCGTCGGTGATGTTCGAGATGTTCGAAAGGAACGTCCGGATCTCCAGGGGATACAACCGGCGGTTCGCGACGGTGCTCAGCGGTAGCCACTCGATGCCGACCTGGTCGCCGTCCGGTACCGAGGAGGCCATCCGGGTGATCCTGGGAGCGGTGGCCGAGAAGACGAACTCGACCTGATGGATGGTGCGCGCAGGGTCGATCCATTCGCGGACAAAGAGCAGGTCGCCCGGAGCGACATCGACGCCGATCTCTTCACGGCATTCCCGGAGCAAGGTCTGATGCAGGGGTTCGCCTTCGCGCTGCCCACCGCCGGGCAGGGCGTAGTACGCGCCGTGTTTGTCCACGTACCGGATGGTCAGGACGGCGCCGTCTTGGAGCAGTAGCGCCCGTGCGGCGGTTCGGATCACACCGAGGGCATCCCGTGGGGCCTGGGGCACCGTACCGTCTGGGGTCGGCGTGCGGCGTCCATGTGCGGGCTATTCCCGAGGGGCGCGGCGCGTCCTGCCGCAGCCAGGCCTGCCGCCGTGGAGCGCCGGCCCTGGCCAGAGTGCGTTTGGCGGGAGGCTCTCTGCCCACCCGCAGGTGTCCGCAGGTGCGGGCCGTCGGTCCCCCGTCGGTCCCCCCCCCCACCCGGGTACGCCGCCCAAAGCGACGGCCCCTCACGGTCCCACCCCATGGCGGCACGCGGGGAATGGCGTAGGGTAGCGCGCGGCGGCGGGGCGGGGTGCCGGTCCGTGTGCGGCACCCGCATCAGTAGCGGCGCGAGGGGGGCGCCGGCGCGCCCAGAAACCGCTGGCGGGCCGCATCCCAGGCGCGGTACAGCGCCGCACCGACCATTTGGGGGGTCGCTCCCAGCACGCGCACGACCGCTCCGGCATCCCCGGCCAGGGCGCTCGTCCCGCAGCAGACATCGCTGCCATGGTCGAGTGCGGCCAGTTCGGCCACCAGCGTCTTGGCCGATCGCCCGGGTGCCACGATCCGCAGGGTACCCCATGTCGTATGGCTGCCCAGGGTGGCCGGCCCGTCCAGGGGGAATCGCGCGGGGCGCAGGTGGACGGCCTCGGCAAGCAGCGGCGGCCCAGACCGGACGGCGCGCACCACCAGGGACTGATCCAGTTCGGCGAAGGCGAAGCGTTCGCCGCGTGCGCTGCGACCCGCGACGACGGTTTCACCGCCGATCCAGCAGGCACCCGGCTCCAGTTCGACTTCCACCGTCTGACGGAAGCGGGCCCCGGCGAAGGGGATCAGCGGATCGGGCAGCCATTCCAGGGTGGCCCCGGCCCCCAGGCGGAAGGCGATGTGCAGCGAAGCGGGGCGTGCGGACGGCGCCCCCACGGGATGAATGCGCGTGGCGCCCACCTCCCGCAGCAGGACGGCGGCGTCGGGACCGAGTTCCACCTCGATCCGCAGGCGGTCGGCCGCCAGGACGCCAGCCCCGGTACACAGCAGGTGCACCTGGGCCAGACCGGGCAGGGCCGGGTCCCCGTAGGTGGGGCGCGCCACGGCCAGGGGGTGGCTGGCGTAGCGCCCCGTCAGACGCGTCGGCCGTCCCGGGCCGGCGGCGGCGAACGCCAGCCGCACCCGGCCGCCTTCAGCGTTCGCGGTCAAAGAGCGCATCCCGTTGCAGAGTCGCGATCACATCCTCGATTCCGGCACCGGTGTGGCAGTTGGTGAACAAAAAGGGGCGGGTTCCTCGCAGTTGCGCCGAGTCGCGGGCCATGACCTCCAGGCTGGCGCCGACATACGGCGCGAGATCGGTTTTGTTGATCACCAACAGATCGGAGCGGGTGATGCCCGGGCCGTCTTTGCGTGGGATCTTGTCACCGGCCGCCACATCGATCACGTAGACGAAATAGTCCACCAGGGCGGGGCTGAAGGTCAGGGTGAGGTTGTCCCCGCCACTTTCGATCAGGAGCAGGTCGGTATCCGGAAACCGCGCTTCCATCTCCTCACAGGCGGCCAGGTTCATACTTGGATCCTCGCGCACCGCGGTGTGGGGACAGGCACCCGTCTCCACCCCGAGGATGCGATCTTCGTCCAGGACGCCTTTGAGGCTGCGGCGCACGTGCATGGCATCCTCAATGGTGACCACATCGTTGGTGATCACGATCAGCCGGTTGCCCGCGGCCACCAGCCGGGGGACGATGGCCTCGATCAGGGCGGTCTTGCCCGATCCGACCGGACCACCGATGCCGATGCGCGGGATGGCGCCGTGGTCGGAACCGGAACCGGGACGGGTCGCGCGCATCGCTGGCATGGGGCGGCCTCCTTGGCGGAGCGGGGTGGCCTGCTTCAGGTCGTGAAGAGTCGGACGTGGGCCGTCTCGTGGCGCATGGCGGCGATCTCGGCCAGCGGCGCGAAGCTGCTGCCCGGCGGTCCTTGGGCTCCGGGATGTCCCCGAGCGAGCCGGATCAGGCCTGGCAACCGTTCGCGCACCTGAAACAGGGCACGCTGTGCGTCCACGTGGTCGGCCACGCCCAGGCGCACGGCCGCCGCCGTCTGGCCGGCCGCCGTTGAAAGCAGGGCCCCGGCCAGGAGATCGGAGAGGTCTGCCCCCAAGGCGCGGCCGGCCGTACCGAGCACGCAGGCGTAGTGGCAGGGGGATTCCCCGCGCTCGCCCCACCGGCGCAGCGCGGCCAGGACATCGGCCGCCGCGCGCGCCCCCGGTTGGTCCGGTGCGGGCGCGGCGATCGCGCCGAGCAGCGCAAGCAGCCGACGCCCGCTGCGCGCCGATGCCTCACGGGGTTCCCGTGCCAAGCGCATCGCCTCCAGCCATCCGTCCAGCGCGCGCACCGCGTCGGCCTGTCCGCGGCCGGCCGCCCGCCACGCCAGGGCCAGGACGCGCCCGTCCAGGGGTGCGACCGCGTGGGTCAGGCTATCGATCAGCCAGGCGGCCAAGCCCGCGCCGTCCTTTACCCATCCCAGGTCCACCGCGGTTTCCAGCCCGTCCGACTGGGTGAAGCGGCCGGAAGGGAAGCCCGAGTCGCACAACTGCAGCACGGACCAAACGGCGGGGGCGTCCGCTGGCGGCCGCCGCACCCGGCGCGGACTCATCGTGCCTGACCGTCCCCGGACTCGGTGATGAACCGGGGCCCGTCCGTGGCGCTGTGCGGGGCGGGATGGGTGTGTTCGTGGGTGTGCTGCAGGCTCGGGAATACCAGGGGGAGGGTGACGTCCGCCGGGGCGGGACCGAAGGCAAAGGTGATGCCGCTCAGGGCGTGGGTCCGCAGCACCGTCTCCATCACCGTCCGATCGATCAACACTGGTACGTAGGCCGTATCCCCTTGCAGACGCACCGGCCAATGCTGGTTTCCCAGCAGATGCCCCAGTTTGAGCGCCGTGGTCAGCCGCGCCGCTTCCGATTGGGGCAGGAGCCGGATGGTCAGAACCTCGCGCTCCGGCACATGCGCGACGGCCAGATGACGCTCCGATGCGTTCCGCCACAGGACGTCCCCGTCCCGGATCACCGTTCCGCGCGGCAGGCCGAACCCGAACTCGTGGCCCTGGTCGCCCCGCACGCGCAGGCGGGCCTTTTGCGCCTGCCACACGTCCAGGGTGATGCGTTCGACCATGCCGCCCGACTCGGCGCGGCCCCAATCCTGCGCGTCGGCGGCCAAAGCCGCGTCTTCCCGCACGTTGCCCAGGACCGCGGATACAAAATGCACCTTGTTTCCCCCCCAGTGCCCGGCCTGCGTCGCAACCGGCGGCACCACGCCCACCCCTGCGGTCGGGTCCTCACATGAAGTGGTAGCGTCGCGTCAGCGGGAGGCTCTCTGCCGGCGGGACGGTGGCCACCACCCCGTCCACGTCCACCGTGAACGTCTCGGGGTCCACGTGGATCCGTGGCAGGGCATCGTTGAAAACCATGTCCCGCTTGCCGCGCGTGGCGCAGCCGCGGACGGCCACCGCCCGTTTCTGCAGGCCGAGGCGCGCGGGGACACCGGCCGCCATGGCCGCGCCCGACAGGAAGACGACCGAGGTCCGGCCCACCGCCCGCCCGAGGGTGGCGAACATCGGCCGGCCATAGACCGGCTGCGGCGTCGGTATGGAGGCCCCGGGGTCGCCCATCTGCGCCCAGGCGATCATGCCCCCCTTGAGGATCAGTTTGGGCCGCACCCCAAAGAACTCTGGAGCCCACAGGACGATGTCCGCCAGGCGTCCCGGTTGCAGGGTCCCGACCTCCTGCAGGATGCCGGCGGCGATGGCCGGGTTGCAGGTGAGTTTGGCGACATAGCGCAGGATGCGGAAGTTGTCGCTGCCTGGGCCGCCGGCCACCCCGGTTCGAGGGTCCGCCAGGGGGCCGCGCTGGGCCTTCATCTTGTCGGCCGTCTGCAGGAGGCGGATCCAGTTCTCCCCGACGCGCCCCATGGCCTGGGAATCCGATGCATAGATGGAGAGGGCGCCCATGTCGTGCAGCACGTCCTCGGCGGCGATCGTCTGAGCGCGGATGCGGCTTTCGGCGAAGGCCAGGTCCTCCGGGACATCCGGCCGCAGGTGGTGGCAGACCATCAGCATGTCCAGGTGTTCCTCCACCGTGTTGACCGTGAAAGGGCGCGTGGGGTTGGTGGATGCCGGCAGCACATTCGCCTCGCCCGCGACCCGGATGATGTCCGGGGCGTGGCCGCCCCCCGCCCCCTCGCTGTGGAAGGCGTGAATGGAACGCCCGGCGATGGCGGCCAGGGTGTCCTCCAGGAATCCCGACTCGTTCATGGTGTCGGTGTGGATGGCCACCTGCACATCGTTTGCTTCGGCCACGCGCAGGCAGCAGTCGATGGCGGCCGGGGTGCTGCCCCAGTCCTCGTGCAGTTTGAGTCCGCACGCGCCCGCCAGGACCTGCTCCTGCAGACCCTGGGGGCGGCTGGCGTTGCCCTTGCCCAACAGCCCGAAGTTGACGGGCAGGGTATCGACCGCCTCCAGCATGCGGGCGATGTACCAGGGACCCGGGGTGCAGGTGGTGGCGTTGGTGCCGTCGGCCGGGCCGGTCCCGCCGCCGATGAGCGTCGTTACCCCCGAGGCCAGCGCCTCTTCGAATTGCTGCGGGCAGATCAGGTGGACGTGCGTGTCGATGCCGCCCGGAGTGGCGATCAGGTGCTCCCCCGCGATGACCTCCGTTCCGGGACCGATGCGCAGCTGTGGGTGGACCCCGTCCATCACCAGCGGGTTGCCCGCCTTGCCCACGGCCACAATCCGTCCAGCGCGCACCCCGATGTCGGCCTTGACCACGCCCAGGAGTGGATCGACGACGACCACGCCGGCGACGACCAGATCCAGGGCGCCTTCCGCGTGGCTCCACGGCCCCTGCGCCATACCATCCCTGGCCGTCTTGCCTCCGCCGAACACCACCTCGTCCCCGGGGCGGGTGCGATCTTCCTCGACGCGCAGCCACAGGTCGGTATCGGCCAGGCGCACGCGGTCCCCCACCGTCGGTCCGAAGAGCTCTCCGTACGTCCGGCGGGTCACCCGCACGGCGGAGTCCCCCCCTGTGGCCGCCGGCCGTCCAGCGGGCCGTTCACGCGGCCCGCGAATCCCACCGCCTGGCGTTCGCCGCCAAAGGCGACGAGGTCGACCGTACGGGACTCGCCCGGTTCGAAGCGGACAGCGGCACCGGCGGGGATATCCAGCCGCATTCCCCACGCGAAGGCCCGCTCGAAGCGCAGTGCCGAGTTCACCTCGTAAAAGTGGTAATGGGAGCCGACCTGGATCGGCCGGTCGCCGCCGCTTGCGACCGACAGTCGCACCCGCGGCCGGTTGGGACACAGGTCGATCTCGCCGTCGGCCCAGATGTAGCGGGGTGGTCCGTCCGGTGGCCCGGAGCACAGCGGATCGTGGACGGAAACGAGTTTGGTTCCGTCGGGGAAGGTGGCTTCCACCTGCACCAGGGGCATCAACTCGGCGACTCCCGGCAGGACGTCGTCGGTCGAGAGGACCGACCGTCCCTGGCGCATCAACTCCGCGACCGAGCGACCGGCCCGGGCCCCTTCCAGAACGGCCGTGGCGATGCGCGCCACCGCCTCCGGGTGACTGAGGCGCTGACCGGATTGTTGCCGCCGCAGGGCCAGATCGGCCACCGCATACAACACCAGGCGATCCCTTTCGCGCGGGCCGAGCAGCACGGTGCGTCACCCCCGTCGACCCAAGCATGCCACAGAGGAAGCATGCGTTCCCACGCCTGGCATCATACCTGCCACATTCGGCACGTTAGCTGCCGCACGTCTGACGTACAGCTGACGCGACGGTGCCGTCTGGAGCGGGGCGGTGGTATATCCCCCGATGTCGGCACGGCTGGCAGTGCCGACGTTGCCTCGTGTGCGTTTCGAGGTGGCTCCATCCGTTGCCGAGGAGGATGATGGGATGAAGATGTGGTCACTGGGCCGGGCGTTGGCGGCGGCGGTGTGCCTGGCGGTGACAGCCGGTTGCGGCAGTGTGTCGGCGCCGGCCACACCTGGGACGGGGTCCGGTTCGGGCTCCGGGGCCTCCTCCGCGGCGCACCACCGTGGCGGCACGATCAAGGTCGGGGTGCTGCAGTCGCTCAGCGGTACGATGGCGATCAGCGAGGTGCCGCTGGAACGTGCCGAGTTGCTCGCCATCGACCAGATCAACGCCAAAGGCGGCGTGCTTGGCAAGAAGATCCGCCCGATCGTGATGGATGGAGCCTCCAACCCCGCCACGTTTGCCACCAAGGCGCGTCAGCTCATCCAGCAGGACCATGTCGTGGCTGTCTTTGGGGGTTGGACTTCGGCCAGCCGCAAGGCGATGCTGCCGGTGTTTCAGCAGTACAAGAACGATCTGTGGTACCCCGTACAGTGGGAGGGTCTGGAGGACTCGCCCAACATTGTCTACACGGGCGCGGTGCCCAACCAGCAGATCATCCCGGCGGTCAAGTATCTCGCCAAGACCAAGGGCTACAAGCGTTTCTTCCTGGTTGGCTCCAACTACGTCTTCCCCCGCACCGCCAACGAGATCATCCAGGCGGAACTCAAGCATTACGGGGCGACGGTGTCCGGTGTGGAGTATGTGCCGCTGGGCGGCACGGACTTCACCAGCGTCATCGCCAAGATCCAGCAGAGCAAGCCGCAGGCCATCCTCAACACCCTCAACGGTGACAGCAATGTGGCCTTCTTCAAGCAGCTGAAGGACGCCGGTCTGGGACCCAAGCAGTTGCCGGTCATGTCGTTCAGCATCGCGGAGCAGGAGATCAAAGGGATCGGGCCCAGCCTGGTTGCCGGTGATTACGTCGCCTGGAACTACTACCAGAGTATGAACAACGCACTTAACCACGCCTTCGTGCATGCCTATCAGGCCAAGTATGGGAAGAACCAGGTAACCGACGACCCGATGGAACATGGATATATCGATGTTCAGCTGTGGGCGAAGGCGGTCCAGAAGGCGGGATCCACCAATCCGGCCAAGGTGCTGACGGCGGTCAAGGGGTTGAGCATGAACACACCCCAGGGGCCGGTGACCATCGATCCCGCCACGCACATGCTCTCCCAGGTGGCGCGCATCGGTGTGATCCGGTCCAGCGGCCAGATTCGCCAGGTCTGGAACTCCGGGTCGACCCTGCTCAAGCCCGACCCCTGCATGAAGACCTACGCCTGGTTCCAACTGCCCAAGGGCAGCGGCGGCTGCTGACACCCCGTGCGGCGTTGGGGGGCTTCCATACAGATGGCACCCAACGCCGCACGGGGTTGGAAAGGGGGGGGCGGGGGTGGATCTCGCCATCAGACTGATCTTCAACGGCTTGAGCGAGGGATCGATTCTGCTGCTGATCGCCGTAGGCCTGGCGTTCACCTTTGGCCTGATGGGCGTCATCAATATGGCGCACGGCGAGTTCATCATGGTTGGTGCCTACGTGACATATGTGCTGCAGCAGACGTTACGTGGGCATCCGTCCTTTGTGTTGCTCTTGGGATTGCCGGTGGGCGCCCTGGTCGGCGGCGGCCTGGGTTGGTTGTTGGAGTGGACCCTGGTGCGTTTTCTGTACGGGAGACCTTTGGATACGCTGCTTGCCACCTGGGGGGTCAGCCTCCTGCTGCAGCAGGCGGCGCGCAGCATCTTCGGTGCCCCCAACGTCGAGGTCCGCGGGCCGGCCTGGCTCGCGGGTACCTGGCGCCCGCTGGACGGCATCGTGCGGCCGCAGGCGCGGCTCTTCATCCTGGCGGTGGCCGCCCTGGTGCTGCTGGTGCTGTATCTCTATCTCTATCGCAGCGGTGCCGGCCGGCGCGCCCGGGCGGCGATGCAGAACCGCGAGATGGCCGGCTGCCTCGGAATCTCGACCCGGCGGCTCGACGGCCAGATCTTCGCCATTGGCTCCGGCTTGGCGTCGTTGGCCGGCGTCGTCCTGACCCTGGTCGGCCCCATTGGGCCGAGCATCGGCCAGCACTACATCGTCGATGCCTTCATGGTGGTGGTGCTGGGCGGCGTGGGGCAACTGAGCGGCACCGTCCTGGGAGCCGGTGTGTTTGGCGGCGCCAAGACGACGCTGCAGTTTCTTACTTCCTCAAGCATCGGCACCGTGCTGGCCTTCGCGCTGATCATCCTGCTGCTGCAATGGCGGCCTTCGGGCCTGGCGGCGACGCGCGGGCGCCAACTCGACGGGTGACCCCGCGGGCCCTCGGGATCCAGACGCGCGGCGGGCGACGGGGGGAGAGACGACCATGTCGGCAGGGATCGGGGTATCGCGAGTGGCGGCGACGGTGGCGGAACCCGCGCGGCAGGCGGGACGGTGGGCCAGGGGGGGGCGGTTCTTGCCCCTGCTGGCGGTCGCCGCCCTGGTGGGTGCGCCGTTCGCGCTCGGACCCTTTCAACTCAGTCTGCTGGGCCAGTTCCTCTGCTTCGGCATCGCCGCCATGGGCCTCGACCTGCTCTGGGGCTATGGTGGGATGCTCAGTCTGGCGCAGGGAACCTTTTTCA
>DAHWHT010000018.1 GCA_027335515.1 Clostridia bacterium | reverse complement strand
ATGTACGCGTACACGTTCTACCTGTTCTTCGACTTCGCCGGATATTCGGCCTTCGCGATCGGCGTCAGCCGCTTCTTCGGCGTGCACACCCCGGAGAACTTCCGGTCACCGTTTCTCAGCCGCAACTTCAAGGACTTCTGGAACCGCTGGTTCATCACCCTGTCCTTTTGGCTCCGCGACCACGTGTACATGCGCTTCGTCCTCTCCGCGACCAAGCGGAAGTGGTTCAAGAACAAGTACACCGCCAGCTACATCGGCTACCTGATCACCATGGGCCTGATGGGCTTCTGGCACGGCATTCAGGCCAACTACATCATCTACGGCTTCTACCAGGGCGTCATGCTGATCATCTCCGACTTCCTGTCGCGCTGGAACCAGCGCCGCAAGCTGCTGCCGGACAACTCGTTGACGCGGGCCGCCAGCGTGTTGGTCACCTTCAACTTCATCTGTTTCGGCATGCTGATCTTCTCCGGCCACCTGTTCCAGTGACCAAGACGGCCCTGCAAGCAAGCCGGCTGCGGGCCGCGGCCGCGCCAAAGCGGGGGGGGGAACCGGGGAACCGCGCCACCCCTACGCCACCGCCCCCAGGGCGAGCAGCACCGCCTGCACGTCCGCCGGCGGCACGTCCGCCGCCAGCACCACGCTGCCCGGCCGCTGCGGCAGGACCCAGCGGAGTTGCCCCGCCTCGGCCTTCTTGTCCAGGCGCATCACGCTCAGCAGTTCACCCAGCGGCAGGCCGGGAATCCGCGTCGGCAGACCATACTCGGTCAACACCGCCTCCAGTTCCGTCTGCCAACGCTGGGACCAGAGGCCGCGCAGTCGCGCCAGGCGGCCCACCGCCGCCAGGCCGATGGCGACCGCCTCACCGTGGCGCAGGGTGCCGTAGCCGGCGACCGCCTCGAGGGCATGGCCCAGGGTGTGGCCCAGGTTGAGGGTGGCGCGGGCGCCGGACTCCTCGCGTTCGTCGGCGGCCACGACCGCCGCCTTGATGCGGCACGAGACCGCGACCAGCCGCGCCATGGACCGGGGCTCCAGAGCCAGCAGGGCCTCGCGGCGGCGGCGGACAAAGCGGTAATAGGCCGGGTCGGCGATCAGCCCATGCTTGATCGCCTCGGTCATCCCCGCCACCAGCTCCGGCCGCGGCAGCGTCGCCAGCGTGCCCACATCGCACCACACCAGGCGCGGTTGGTGGATGGCACCGATCAGGTTCTTGCCGCGGGGATGGTCGACGGCCACCTTGCCGCCAACGGACGCGTCCAGCTGCGCCTGCAGGGTGGTCGGAACCTGGACGAAGGGGATGCCGCGCAGGAAGGTGGCGGCCACAAACCCGGCCAGGTCCCCCACCACACCGCCGCCCACGGCGACGATCCAGGAGCGGCGGTCCAGGCCGCAGTCGATGCAGGCGTCGTAGAGGCGGGCCGCCATATCCAGCGACTTGCTGCGCTCCCCGGGCGGCACCACCACCAGGCGGGTGGTGATGCCGGCGGCATGCAGGGACGAGGCCAAAAGCGGCGCGTGGCTGTTGGCGACCTGGCCGTCCGCCACCAGCAGGGCACGCCGCCCCGGGCCGGCCGCGGCCAGGACACGCCCGGCCTGACCCAACGTCCCAGAACCGATATGGATGTCGTAGGAGCGCACCCCGAGATCCACGCGCACGATCATCGTCCAACCTCCCTGCGCACACCCGCGGCCCGTTCCGCCACCACCCGCAGCACCGCCTCCACCGCGGCGCCGCGCCCCCAGCCGCTCGTGTCCAACTGGAGGTCCGCCTGCCCATACAGCGGCGCGCGCTCCGCCAGCAGAGACGTGATGCGGCCCAGGGTGTCGGGACCCGCCAGCAGCGGCCGGCGGCTGCCGGCCTCCGCCCCGCCCACGCGTCGCAGGATGACCTCCGGACGCGCCGACAGAGCCAGCAGGACCCCGTGGTCCCGCAGCGCCTCAAGGCTGCCCGGGTCGGCCAGCGCCCCGCCCCCGGTGGCCAGGACCCAACCGCGGCGCCCGGCGAGGTCGGCCACCACCGCACGCTCCAGGGCGCGGAAGGCCGCCTCGCCCAGACGCGCGAACAGTTCGGCCACCGTACCCCCGGCCCGGGCCTCGGTCTCGGCGTCGCTGTCCGCAAACGGGCGGCCCAGGACGCGCGCCGTCGCCCGGCCCACCGTGGACTTGCCGGTTCCCATGAAGCCCACCAACACCAGGTTGCGGTCGCCCAGGGCCCGGATCGCCCGGGCGCGCCAGCGGGCCGCGGCCGAGACCCCCACCCCCCCGCTTCAGCGTTGCCGGACCTGGAGGCGATACCCCTCCAGGTTGCGCTGCAGTTCGGGCAGGCTGTCGCCGCCGAACTTTTCCAGCACGGCCTGGGCCAGGACGAAGGCCACCACCGCCTCTGCCACCACCGAGGCCGCCGGAACCGAGGTCACATCGGAGCGTTCATACCCGGCGGTGTCCACGGTGCCGCTGCGCAGGTCCACGCTGCGCAGCGGTGCCAGCAGGGTGGGAATCGGCTTCATGGCGCAGCGCGCGACGATCGGTTCGCCGTTGCTGACGCCGCCCTCGATGCCGCCGGCGCGGTTGGTCGGCCGGGCGTAACGGCTCGGCGCATCCGCGGGCAGCGGCTCCGGCCGAGGGAGAATTTCGTCGTGGACGCGCGAGCCCGGCAGGCGCGCGGCCTCGAAGCCGACGCCCACCTCGACGGCCTTCATCGCCTGGATGCTCATCAGGGCGCCGGCCAAGCGCCCGTCCAGGCGGCGGTCCGAGGCGGCAAACGACCCCAGCCCCACCGGAACCCCGGTGGCGATCACCTCGACCACCCCGCCCAGGCTGTCGCGGGCCCGGGTGGCCGCGACGATCGCCTCGTGCATCGCGGCGGTGGCCGCGGCGTCCCAGCAGCGGCAGTCGGAGGCCTCCACGGCCGCCGTCAGCGCCTCGAAATCCGCCGACTCCGGCAGCGCGGGTGCCTCCACCCCACCCAGGGCCACCACGTGCGCCAGCAGGCGCATTCCGAGGGCGGCCAGCAACTCGGCACACACCGCCCCCACGGCGACGCGGGCCGCCGTCTCGCGCGCGCTGGCCCGCTCCAGCACGTCGCGCAGGTCCCGCCGCGCATACTTCAGCCCTCCGGCCAGATCGGCATGCCCGGGACGGGGCCGGTGGAGCGCCTTGGCCTGGGCGCGCTCCGGATCAATGCCGGTGGCCCCGAGCACCCCCTGCCAGTTCGCCCAATCGCGGTTGTGGACGATCATGCCGATGGGAGCGCCCGTCGTCTCTCGATCGCGCACCCCCGCCACAAGCTCCACGGCATCCCGCTCGATCCGCTGACGTCCTCCGCGGCCGGGTCCGGCCTGGCGGGCCCGCAGCCGCGCGTCCAGCCGCTCCAGGTCCAGCCGGAGCCCGGCCGGCATCCCCTCCAGAATGGCCAGCAGCATCGGCCCGTGGCTCTCCCCGGCGGTCAGGTAGCGGAGCATGTGGCGATGGCCCCCTTCAGGCCGGGCGGCTAGCCGCCAAAGCCGGTTACGGGAAACGGCGGCAGTTCGTTGTCGCAAAGCACGCCCTGTTCGGCCAACTCACGCCAGGACTGGTCCAGCGTGCGCATGCCGTGGCGCACCCCGGCCCGCATCAGGGTCGGCAGCTGCTGGCGTTTGCCCTCGCGCACCAGCGTGCGCACCGAGGCCGTCGCCAAGAGCACCTCAAAGGCGGCAACCCTGCCCCGTCCATCGCGGCGCGGCAGAAGGACCTGCGCCACAATCCCCTCCAGCGCCGCGGCGAGCTGCCAGGAGATCTGGGCGTGCTGGCCGGCGGGGAACAACCCCACCAGATACTCCAGCGCCGCCACGCAGTCCGGCTGGCGCACGATGGCCACCACCAGGTGGCCGGTGCCGGCGGCGGCCAGGGCCAGGGACGCCGTCTCGGCCTCGCGCAGCTCCCCGATGGCCACCACATCGGGATTCTGGCGCATCGCGGCGCGCAGGGCGGGGGCAAAGCCGACGCTGTCGATGCCGATCTCGCGCTGGTTGACCAGGCTGCGGCGGTGGCGGTGCAAATACTCCACCGGGTCTTCCAGGGTGATGATGTGCGCGGCGCGTTCCCGGTTGACCTGATCGATCAGGGCCGCAAGCGTCGTGGACTTGCCGCTGCCCGCCCGGCCGACCAGCAGCACCAGACCGCCCTCGCGCTGCATCAGCGCCTGCGCCGCGACGGGTATGCCCAGGGACTCGGCCTCGGGCATGACCGACGGGATGGGCCGAATCGCCAGCGACACGCTGCCGCGCTGGCGAAACGCCGCCACGCGGAAGCGGCCCACACCGGAAAGGCTGTAGGAGAAGTCCACCTCACCCTGCTGGCGGAGCCGCTCCACCTGCTCGGGCGTGGCCAGGTGGCGCACCGCCGCCTCCGTATCCACCACACGGACGGCTTCCTGCCCCTGCCGCTGCAACACGCCGTCCACCCGCCACACCGGCGGAGACTCGACGGCGACATGGATATCCGAGGCGCCCGCGGCCAAGGCCGCCTTGAGGAGTTCATCCAAGTTCAGCACGACGGGCCCCAGCCCTCCTCCATCCGCGGCGACACCGGGACGCCGGGCCCCAACACCGCCGCGACGCGTTCCCCGGACCTGCCGGCGCGCAATATGGGGCCTGGTTCGCCTGTCAGCGCATGCCTCCTGCAGCCCGACGGGCCAGGGCGCCCTCCGCCGCCTGGCGCAGCACCCCGACCGGCCCGGTCCGCCCAAACCACACCTCCCAGGCCAGCGCCGCCTGCCACGCCAGCATGCCGAGCCCGCCCACGACCACGCGGCCGTCCCGGCGGGCGCGCCGCATCAACGCCGTTTCGGGTGGCGCATACACGATGTCACAGACGATCGCCGACCTCGGCAGGGCCGCCAGCGCGGATTCCGGCAACGACAGGGCATCGGTCCCCATACCCACGGTGGTCGCCTGAACCAGCAGGTCGGCGGCGGCCAGGGCCGGGCCCAGCGCCTCCGATTCCAGGGGGGCGGCTCGGACGACGTCCCCAAAGGCAGCCGCAAGGGAGCGCGCGCGCTCCAGCGTGCGATTGGCCACCGTAACCTCGCGCGCCCCCGCGGCGCACAGCGCCCCGACGATGCCGCGGGCCGCACCACCGGCGCCGAGCACGACGACGCGACGCCCAAGCGTCTCGAAGCCGGCCTCCTCCCGCAACGCCCCGAGCAGGCCGCGACCGTCGGTGGTGTCGGCGCGCACGCCCCCCGCCGCATCCAGGACCAACGTATTGGCGGAGCCGGTGCGCGCCACCTCCGCCGAGCGCTCCGTCGCCAGACGGGCCGCGGCCTCCTTGAGCGGCACCGTGACGTTGCACCCGACAAACCCCAGCACCCGTAGCGCGCCAAGCGCCGCCTCCAGGTCGGGCGGCGCGACGTCGCAGGCGATGTAGCGCCCCGACCAGCCGACCGCGGCCAGGGCCGCCTCATGCATGACTGGCGAAAGCGAATGCGCCACCGGATGACCGAGCACCGCCAAGAGCAGCGGCCGGTCGGTCGGCGCGCTCATGCAAGGCACCCGCTCCGGCCGCCCGTGCTCACAGCGAGCGCACCGCGCCGCCAGCCTGCAGCCGCCGCAGCCACAGCCCCTCCACGACGCGCACCAGGCGTGTCACCGCAAACTCGCGCCGACCCAGCGGCGCGACGAGGATGGTCAGCAGACCGGCGCGGTTGCCACCAAAGACATCCGTAAACACCTGATCCCCCACGACCGCCGCCGCAGAGGCGGACAGTTCCAGCAGGGCCAGGGCGCGCCGGTACGCGCTGCGCCGCGGCTTGCGCGCCTGGGCGATCCAGGGCGGCGGATCGGAAAGACCCGCGCAGAAGGCGCGCACCCGTTCCGCCCCGTTGTTGGACACGATGCAGACCGCGATACCGCTCTGGCGCAGATCGTCCAACCAGCCGGAGATCTCAGGCGCGCACCCGCGGGCGTTCCAATGCGTCAGGGTGTTGTCCAGATCCACGATGAGCCCCCGCAGCCCGCGCGCGCGGAGCATGGCCGGCCGAATCGCGGTGACGTGGCCCACCACGGCATCGGGAACCAGGAGCTTTCCCACCGCCATGCCTGGCCTCCCCCGCATGCCGCGCTCACCGGGATTGTATCACGTGCCGCGTGCCGCACCGCAGTCAGGCCCGTTTTCCACCCAGGGGCGGGGTCCGATCCACCCGGTGCAGGTGCTCCACGATGGGGCCGAGGCCCGCAAGGTTCCACGGCCGCAACCAAAGCAGCAACGCCGTCAACAACCCGGCCGCGGCCAGCCAAATCAGCAGGGCGGCATGAAGGTCGCACCACTGCCACAAGCGCCCCCACACCGCCGTCCCGCCCCCCCGGCCGAACCTGGGGACCCGGCCCAGAGCCGGTAGCGGCCTCGGACCGCGCCTTCGGATTCGGTCCCTGCGCAACCGCTCCCTGCCCCCAGAGCGCGGCGGCCAGACACGGCCCCCCAAACGCGGAGCGCGAGGGCCACCCCCCTCCCCGCGGCGTCCTGGTCACTCCGCCGGCAGCGTCGGCCCCCGGGGGACCGGCAGCCCGCAGGCGTCGCGGTGGGCGCGCATCGCCGCCAGGGCATGCGTCTGCAGGCGCAGGTCGGAGCGCGGTCGGCCGGTGCAGATCAAGGCGAACCCGGCGGCACGGTCCTCCGGATAGAAGCGGCGGGACGCCGACTGGTCGAGGCAGCCCTCCAGCACACGGACGGCGCAGGCACAGCACCAACCCTGCTCACACAGGCTCGGCAGCACCACCCCCTGCGCGCGCGCCGCCTCCAGCACAAAGCGACCGCCGGGTACCCACACCTCAACCTCCCCACCGCCCGGCAGCAGGAACCGGACGCGGGCGCGCCGCTTGGACGCGCCACCATCCGACCCCGCCGCCGCGGGCGGAGGACTGCTCACGGGTTGTAGAAGGCGCCGTTCTTGCTGTACGGGGCGTCGCCGGGACTGCCGCGGCGGAAGTGACCGGACGGCCGTGCCATCCCGTCACGCTCGCGGCTGAGCAACTCGATAAACCACGCCTCGTGCTCGACTTCCTCCTGCAGGATCCGGGAGGCCATGTCATAGGTGCGAGGATCCTTGCCGAAGGTCAGGTCGCAGACCTCCGCCCAGGTCCGGATGGCGCACCGCTCCGCCTCCAGGAGCACCGTCAGGATGTCCGTCGGGCTGGCGGTCGTGACAATGTCGCGCGGGTGCTTCATGGTGTGGCGGCCCTCGGAACTGCCCGGCAGGTACGCATCGGGGCAGCCGGCGCGGTTGGCGAAGGTACGGATATCATACGGAAGGCTGCCGCCGAGCTCGAAAATGCGCGGCGTGATGAGCTCGAAATGGGCACGATCCTCCAGCCGGGCGTCCTCGCAGATTTCCTTGTAGTCCTCCTGCCCGGCCAGATACATGCGCAGGATGGTGTAATAGTAGTAGGTGGTGAACTCCGCCCCCGCTGCGTCGACCAACTTCTCAATCAACGCATCCACGTCGACTCCCCGAGCCTGGATCTGCTCCACCCCAACGCGCTGTGTCAGGTCCCCGGCCGCCACCCGTCCGGTGGCATGCGGCTTGTCCTGCGCCATCTACCGCTTCACCCCCGCTAACCGCGTGGGTCGGCCGAACGCGACCGACCCCACCCCACGCTACCGCGGCGACCCGCCCCGTGCATGAACGCTTCGTGACCACCGCAGCACCACACCCGAAAGCCTCAGACCCCGATCAGACCCCGAAACGATAGCCAAGGCCGCGCACCGTGCCGATGCGCTCCCGCCCAAGTTTGCGCCGCAGACGCAACACGAGCACATCCACCATGTTGCTCTCCGGACCCGCATCCCGCCACAGGCGCGCAACGATCTCATCGCGCGAAACCACGACGCCCCGCCGGGCCATCAACACGCCCAGCAGGTCAAACTCGCGCCCGCTCAAACGCACCGGGCGGCCCTCGACCGTAACCGCATGCGCCACCCGGTCCAGACTCACGCCATCGGCCTCCAGTCTACGGACCGCGCGGGCCGCGCGCGTGATCCGGCCCATCAACTCGTCCGAAGCCAATGGTCGAGAAACGAAGTCGTCGCAGAGCGGCAGCCGCCCCAAAAGACCACGGCCGAGCGGTCGGTCCACCACCCACACCACCGGGGGTGACAATCGCCGCCTCAGATTCGCACGCCCCGGCGCACCGGCGTCCGCAAGCGTAACATCGGCCGCAACCTCGGGCGGCAGCCGGCCGGGTGGGGCCGTGCGGATCGATACCGGCTGGCCGCGCAGGCAGGCGGATACCTCCCGGCCCAGACTGGCACGACCGGTGACCAAAAGGACCTCCAACCGCTCGCCCGCCTCGGCCAACGCGTCCAGTAACGGTGTCGCCGACACGCCCCCGTCCACACCCAGCACCCCCCGGTGGAGGGACCCATCACCGCCCACATACCCCGATCACCGACTTGGACCGTCCATTCCGCCGTCCCGGCCGTGCCCAATCGGCGGACGTTCGGTTGGCAAAACGGACGACCGCACCGGAACCAGGGTAAAGCGCGCCGGGGATCGCCACAAGGCCGGCAGGCATTCGGCCAGAATGGTTCCATCGGCAACGCACGGCGTCAGTCACCGCCCACACCGCCCCTGCATACGGTGCAGCCAGGCGCCGCCCACGGGCGGTGGCCTGCGAGCCGTTGGGGCATCCGCACCCTGCGGCCACGGACGGGAGGTGCGCCATGGGCGTCTGGCTTGCGGTCTTGGTAGCCGCGACCCTGCGCGGCATCTGGTTGCTGCATGGCTATCTGAACAACGCCTCCGCATTCCCCCAGCCGCTCAACGCCGAAGACGAGCGCGCGGCCCTCATCGCCCTGCGTCAGGGTGACGCCTCCGCCCGTCACCGGCTAATCGAGCACAACCTCCGTCTGGTGGCGCACATCGCCAAGAAGTTCGACACCCGCAGGGAGGACTCCGAGGACCTGATCTCCATTGGGACCATCGGCCTCATCAAGGGCGTGGAGACGTTCAACCCCGCCCGCGGCACGCGCCTGGCCACCTACGCCGCGCGTTGCATCGAAAACGACAGCCTCATTACCACCCCGGCCGGGAGGGCCTGGAATCCTCGCCCGCACCAACAGCAGGCCCTCGTGGGCCGTAACCCCGGCCACCAGTTGCCGCACGAGTAACCGCCGCCGCTCCAGCGGCAGGTCGTCGAGCCCACCCCCCGCAAACCATTCGTTGGCCCACTTGCGAATGCGGTCGGCAGCCAACTCCCGCGGCCGAGCCAGGGACCGTTCCAACTCGCGCCTGCGTGCCGTTAGGCCCTCCAGGCGTTCCCGAATGCGGTCCAACGCGGACAGGCAATCGTCCGCATCCGCCAAGTGGCGTTCGAGCACCGTGAGCATGTTGCGCTTGCCCTGTTCCGCGTCGCACAGGGCCGTCTGGACGCGCTGGAGTTCCTCGCGCACCACGTCTCCTGTCGCTTCCCAACCACCCCTGACGGTGGCGACCAGCAGTTCCGGATCGGTCATCCATCTGGCCACGTGGCTCCAGACGGCGGCCTCCAAAGGCTCGGCCCGTAGCCAGCGTCCACAGCTGGACCCCTTGGCGCCGGCCCAGTTCCGGCGGCAGGTGTAGCCTCGGACCTTCTCACCCCAGTGGTTGCGGCGCGTCCCTGCCATGGGAACCCCGCAGCCACCGCAGCTGACAAGGCCGGACAGCAGGTACTCGGATCGCGGTGCCGTGTGCATGAGACGCCGAGCCTGTCCCATGATCTCCTGCGCGCGCTGCCAACAGGGGGCGTCGACAACGGCCGGTACGGGGATCGGGATCCATTCCGCCGCCGGACGCTTACGCATCGACTGCCTCTGCTCGACCGGCAGGTGCTTATTCAGGCTCATACCTTCACAGTTGTACCGGTTGGCGTAGAACGTACCTGTGTAGACGGGATTCTGCAGGATCTGCCGTACCACCACACGGTGCCACACAGGCGCGCCGCGCCGAGTGGGCACACCCTCCTGTGTCAGACGCTTGGCGATGCCGTTGACACCCAGGCGCTCATCCACGAGGAGCCGGAAGATCATCCGGACGACCTCGGCTTCCGCGGGTTCCACCACGAGCGCCGCACGGTCGGCATCGTACCGGTATCCGTAGGCCGCGAATCGAGACGGCATCTTCCCAGCCTTGGCCTTCTGGCGCCGCCCGGCCATGGTCCGCTCACGGATCTTCTCCTTCTCATACTGGGCCACCGCACCGCGCATGGCATAGAAAAACTGGCCCTCGGGGGTATTGCGCCATTCGAAGTTGACGAACTCCAGGCGCGCCCCCGCGGCGTCCAGCTCGTCTGTCACCAACAATTGGTATGCGAGCTTGCGGGCCAGGCGGTCCGGGTCATACACGACCACCAGGCCCACCGCACCGGAGCGAACCGCCGCCCGCAACGCGGTGAGCCCAGGACGGTCA
>DAHWHT010000153.1 GCA_027335515.1 Clostridia bacterium | reverse complement strand
AGAGATACACCCGCACTTGGCGCATGCTGGTGTCGATCCCGAAGAAGCGGTCGGTCGCGGCCGCCGCTTCGGTCAGCCAGAGGGGGCCAGCACCCGCCAAAGCAGCGGCGTGTGCCTGCAACCTCGCCTCGGCTTCAGCCCAGAGTTGGGCGAAGCGGGACGCTAAGGCATCTACGGCCTCCATCCAAACCGCGTAGTCGGCGGCGGGCCACACCTCGGCCGCGGCCCGAGCAGCCTCGTCCATACCCTCGTGCGGGAGGACGGCGGCGAGCAGCGCCGCGCCATCGCTCTCACCATCCCCGCGCTGTAAGACCAGACGGAGCCGGTCAGCGGCCGCTGACTCACGTGGCGTGAGCGGGCCGAACCGCTCCGTCCACTCCGCCACGTTATGGGGGTGGGCGATCCCGTTGTGCCAGCGGGTAAACGTCTGGGTGAAGAACACCAGGTTGGACCAACGGCTGATCACCGGCTCCCACGCGAACAGCACTGATCCCCCCAGTCATGTCCCCTTCGCAAGGCTGCGGAAGGTTCCTGCCATGCGATACCAACCCGAACAGCCCGAACATCGCCGTAATCGGTCGAGCGCGGCCAAAGGGGACAGGCGTCTAGGGTCTTTAGCCCTTGTTTCGGCAAGCAGCCATACTCCACGGCAAAACCGTGGCACGAGGGGCATGCATGACGGTTCACCAAGAACATGCCAGGGCTGCTGTCAGAACCAGCTGCGCCACCAGTTGCGCTCGAACGCCACTTTGGCCGCATGCCAGTGGCGGCCAGCCCGATACATCTGAACCTGGGGTGCCGGCTCGGCGTAGAAGTTGCCGCGGGCGAACCCGGCCATGCCGCCGCCCATCTCGATGAAGCACTCCCCGTGACCATCGAACGTTGGCTCTTTGCCGCGCCCGCGCAGGCGGGCCGCCAGGGTGTGGGCTACGACCTCGGCCTGCCCATGAGCGAAGACGCCCGCCTTCGGTAACGGCTTGCCCAGCTTCAGCGGCACAGTTGTCACGTCTCCGATGGCAAAGACGTTCTCGAATCGGGTCTCGCAGGTGGCGGGGTCCATCGGGATCCAGACGTTCGGACCGGCCAGAGGGGAGTTGCGCACCGCGTCCGGGACGGTGTGCGGCGGGACCACCGCGAGCACGTCGAAGTCGGCCTCGGCGCCGGTATCGAAGTGTAGACGCTTCCCCGCGGCGTCGACCCGGGTGAGCTTTGTGCTGGGGTGATAGTCGATGCCGCGTTGGCGGACGAACTCCACCACGCCCCGGGAAACCTCGGGGCCCGCTACGCCCATGGGCGCCGGCTCCGCGGCGTAGAGGGTCACCGCCACCTGGTCGCGGACGTGGCGACGCCGGAACAGGCCCTCCAGGAGCATGGCGGCCTCATAGGGCGCGGCCGGGCACTTGAACGGGACATCCGCCACCACGACCGCCACGCGGCCTGACTGGACGCCGGATACCTGGTCGAATACCTGCCTAGCACCGTCGACCGTGTAGAAGTTGCCCCCGGCTTCAGCGAGACCCGGCACGCGCTCCGGGACGAGCGCGGCGCCCAGGGACACCACCAGGGCGTCGCCCGTCAGTTCCTCCCCGCCGACAACCACGCGCCGCCGTTCCGGGTCGATCTCGGTGATCTCACCCTGACGGACCTCGATCCCTCGGCGGGCCAGCGGTGCAAAGTCTCGCTGCACCTGCTCGGCCTTTCGGGTGCCGCTCATAAGCCAGAGCAGCGAGGGCGAGAAGGTGTGCTTGGCCGACCGTTCCACCAGGATCACGCGATCCTCGGCCGCCAGTTCGCGTCGCAACACGCCGGCCGCCACCAGCCCGCCCACGCCTCCCCCAAGGACCAATACCGTCCGCTTGCCCACTGGACATCCTCCCTTTCCACATGGAGCGCTCAGCCCTTTGGCTTGCCGAGCCTCCCCAGCATCCACTCCTGGTCCGCCGGAGCGATCAGGCGCATCTCGACCGGCTCCAAGGCCGCAAGCCAGGCCATCCACTGGCCAATCCCGACGCGATGACAGTGGTCGTTGGCGTCCGGTCCTTTGGGGAGCATCTCGGCGACCAGGAGGCGGCCGCCGGGCCGGAGGACTCTCCAGGCGGCCCGCAGTCCCGCCACTGGATCGGCCATGTGGTGCAGCACGAAGACCAATGTCACCGCACCGAAGCTGCCATCCCCCAGTCGGCCGAGAACCTCTCCGTCGTCGCGGATCCACTCAGGCTGGGGGCATACGTCGGGTACCATGGCCCCACGCGCCGTCGCTAGCTGGGCGGGATCCCGGTCCACCCCTGTCACGCGGTGGCCGCGCTGCGCCAGGTCGGCGCACAGGTCCCCAGCGCCGCAGCCGACATCCAAGACGGGATCGGCTCCGGCGCACTGGCGCACCACCCAGCGACGGATGCGCGGCTCATTCAATGGCTTGGTGCCGGGGCGGGAGCAGCCCTGGGCTTTGACCACCACTGAAGGCGGGCGCATGCCGGGCTCCCTCCTCCCGATAGCCGGTGGACTCAGAACGTCAGCAGGCGGTCCGCCCACACCGTCAGGTCTACAAGATCCTGCATGGTCGAGATGGGGCAGAGGTCGGAGCCTTCCATCTCGCGTGAGCGCAAGCATGTACCGCATGCCAGCAACCCCCCGCCGTGCTCCGTGAACGCCTGCATCTGCGCGGGAACGTCGTAGCTGCCCTCCCGGATCCCTTCACACTCGACACCCGCTCCGACCAGGAACGTCCGCACGGCGTGTCCGCCCTCCAGTGCCTTCACCGCAAAGCGGAAGGCGTTCCAACAGGTCTCCGGATTGTTGGTGCCAATGACCACACCGATCTTCAATGCGTTCCACCCCCGGACGGGCGGAGGCTACACCGGGCTCCCGCCGCGTCTCTTTAACTCGAAGGGTAGGTGGAGGGCGATCATGCGTCCAATGCTAAAATGGAGGTGCGCCTATACGGAAGTCGCATGATCTGGAGCAGCAGCGGCCCACTGTTGGAGGAAGGCGCGCAGCGCGGTGGCCGCAGGGGAGATGCGCGCCTGGCGGGGAACCGCGAGGTACAGCAGGCGCGGTACCGAGTGGCCCTGGACCACCGAGAGCTGGCCGGAAGACAACTCGCCGTCCACGACGGACCGGGACAGAAAGCCGATGCCCATGCCGGCAGCCGCTGCGCGCTTGATGCCCTCCGAGCACCCAAGGGTGAGGCACCGGCCGAAGCGCAACCCTGTTGTCTCCATGTACGCTTCGACCGCGCTCCGGCTGCCGGACCCCTCTTCCCGCGATAGCAGTGTCTCGGAAGCCAAGCGCCCTGGGTCGGTCTCTCCGTCGGCGAGCGGGTGTCCGGCGGGTGCGACCAGCACGAGGTCATCCCGCACAAACGGCTGGACGAAGAAGTCGGGGCCCGTCATGCCTTCTGACAGGACGCCGATGTCTGCTTCGCCGATGGACACCATCCGCGCGACCTCCGAACTGCGAACGACGGCAAGGTGGACGTCGATTCCCGGATAGCGGCGGCAGAACCGCGCCAGGATCGCCGGGAGGATGTATCCCCCCGGGGTGGTGCTGGCGGCCAGGCGCACCTGCCCGTGGTCGAGGTTATGCAGTTCGTCCATGGACTGCATCGCCTCGCCGCAAAGATGCAGGATGCGTTCGGCGTAGGCGTATAGGGCACGTCCGGCGTCGTTGAGGGTGACGCGGGGCCGGCGTTCGGCGAGCAGCGGGAAGCCCAAAGCCGCCTCCAGTCCTTGGACCTGGCGTGAGACGGCCGGCTGGCTTCGATGCAACACCTCGGCGGCGCGCGAGAAGCTGCCAAGGCGGGCTACGTGGTAGAATGCTTGGAGGGCGCCGAGATCCAGATCCGCGAGAGCCCTACCGGTAGCCACCACCGTCACCTCCAATCCGTCATGCCGTTTCGGCATCAGGCGGGCCAGAACTTGCATGATGAGTATAGCCGGCCTGCGCTATGATGCTCCAAGGGTGATGCGTGGTGGAGAGCCTGCTGCGGCTGACGTCCTACTCGCCCGGTGCCGGCTGAGCTTGCAAGGTAGGTCCCCAGGACCTGGTCGAGGTCCTGAAACGCTTGCCGGCCGTTGATAACCCGCGGGTCCTTGCCGGAGTGGGCGAGGACGCCTGCGTATTCCGCCTGCGGGACGATCTCGCCATCGTTCAGACGGTGGACGTCATCACGCCCGTGTTGGACGACCCAACCGCCTTTGGGCAGGTCGCGGCAGCGAACGCGCTCAGCGACATCTACGCCATGGGCGCCGTGCCGCTATTCGCGCTCAACGTGGCGGCCTTCCCCGTGCGGATGCTTCCCTTGCGCGCCCTGGAGGCGATGCTCCAGGGTGGCGCGGCCAAGGCGGCCGAGGCCGGCGTGCCGATCATCGGAGGGCATACCCTGGACGATCCGACCCCCAAGTACGGCATGGTCGTCACCGGAGTCGTCGATCCCTCGCGGATCGTGCGGAAGTCCGGCGCTAGGGCAGGGGACCACTTGGTGTTGACCAAGCCGCTCGGCACCGGCGCCCTGACGACGGCCTTGACCCATGGCCGGGGCGGTCCGGAGATCGAGGCTCGGGTGCTACCGGTGATGGCTCAGCTCAACCGCGCGGCCGCCGAGGCCATGCAGGCCGTGGGGGTCTCTGCCTGCACCGATGTCACCGGCTTTGGCCTGCTGGGCCACCTGCGGGACCTGGCCAGGCAAAGCGGCATCGCCGCCAGGGTATCGCTGGGCCGGGTCCCGGTACTGCCGGAGGCGTTGGCGTTGCTGCGCGACGGGGCCATCTCGGCGGGGACACAGAACAACCTCCGCCTCCTCGCGGACCAGGTGGCGTGGCATCCATCGGTGCCGGCCGAGGCGAAGGCTTTACTCTGCGATGCGCAGACCTCCGGTGGCCTGCTCATCGCCGTGGCACCCGAACGCACGGATACCCTGCTTGCCGCGTTGGCGGCCGGCCACGTGGATGCGGCCCTGATCGGGGAGATGCGGGCCGGACCCGCCGGTTCCGTGGAGGTGGAACCTTGAACGGAGGTGGCCGGATGTC
>DAHWHT010000222.1 GCA_027335515.1 Clostridia bacterium | reverse complement strand
CCGGTGATCAGATTGGCCGCCCCCGGTCCGGAGGTGGCGATGCACACCCCGACCCTGCCGCTGGCGCGCGCGAAACCGTCGGCGGCATGCGCCGCACCCTGTTCGTGGCGCATCAGGTAGTGGTGGATCGGGGCCCCATGCAGCGCATCGTAGACCGGGAGAATGGCGCCGCCCGGATGGCCGAATACGGAATCGGCACCCTCCCGCAGCAGCCCTTCGACCACCATCTCGGCCCCGGTGCCCTCAAAGCGCGCACCTGGCACCCGGATCCCGTCCTTCGCATCCGCCGCTGCCTTCGTCGCGTCCGTCCGCAGTTCCATCCGCGCCGCCCCTCCCTTCGTCCGAATCGCTGCCCGATCACCCCGTGCGCTCGCGGCTGTCGATCGGCACGCCCTCACGGTGGCACAACTCCCGGAACCGCCGGATCATATCGACGGTCACCGGGCCCGGGTGTCCCGAGCCGATGGTCCGACCATCACAGCCGACCACCGGGATGGCCTCCGCCCCCGTACCGGTCAGAAAACACTCGTCGGCGGACCAGACATCCATCCGCGTCAGCACCGCCTCGCGGACATCCAATCCGGCCTGCCGACCGAGGTCCATGACCACCGCGCGGGTGATCCCCTTCAGAATGCCCACCCACGGCGGGGGCGTCAACAGGGCTGCGCCCTTAACCAGAAAGATGTTATCGCTCGTGCACTCGACGACGAGGCCCTGGTCGTTGAGCATCAGCACCTCGGCGTAACCGGCCTGGTTGGCCTCGAGCTTGCCAAGGATGTTGTTGAGGTAGTTGAGGGACTTGATGTTCGGGCTGAGGTTTTCGATGCCGTTGCGCCGCGTCGGCACCGTCATAATCGTCAGGCCGCGTTCGTAAAGCTCCTCGGGATAGAGGGCGATGCCGTCGGCGATGCAGACCACCGTCGGTTTCGCGCACTTGCGCGGGTCCAGACCGAGGTCGCCGCGCCCACGGGACACGACCAGGCGGATGTAGGCGTCCCGCAGGTTGTTGCGACGGCACGACTCACAGACGACCTCGGCCATCTCCGCGTGGGAAAGCGGGATGTCCAGCAGGATCGCCCGCGCCGACGCATACAACCGTTCCAGGTGTTCTTCCAGCCGGAAGATCCTGCCGCTGTATGCGCGAATGCCCTCAAACACCCCGTCGCCATACAAAAAACCGTGATCAAAGACGGACACCCTCGCCTCGTCCTTCGGATAGTACTCGCCGTCGACATACACCACGCGCTGCGCCGACACGGCCGATCCCCCCCCGCGATTGCACTGCGCCAACGGACCAGCAGGCTCAGGCCCACCGCTCAGTTCCCCAGACGACCGTCCAGGGCCCGGCATACCTGATCCCCCATCGCCGCGGTGCCCACGGCCGCATGGCCGTTGCGGGCAATGTCGATCGTGCGCACCCCCGCGGCCAGCACATCCGCCACCGCCGCGTCCACCGCCGCCGCCTCGGCCGCCATGCCCAGGCTGTGGCGAAGCAACAGGCCCACCGACAGAATACTGGCCAAGGGATTGGCCTGGTCGTGGCCGGCGATATCCGGGGCCGCCCCGTGCACCGGCTCGTAAAGCCCAGGGCGGCCGGGGGCGCCCAGCGAGGCCGATGGCAGCATCCCGAGCGAACCGGCCAGCACCCCCGCCTCGTCGCTGAGGATGTCGCCAAAGAGGTTCTCCGTGATCACGACGTCGAACGTCGCCGGGCGCGTGATGAGCAGCATGGCACAGGAATCGACCAACTGGTGTTCCAGCGTGATGTCCGGGTAGTCGCGCGCCACCTCGGTCACCACATCCCGCCAGAGGCGGCTGGACTCAAGCACATTGGCCTTATCCACCGAGGTCACGCGGCGGCGACGCGCGCGCGCGGCCTCAAAGCCGACCCGGGCCAGCCGCTCCACTTCGGCCGCGCTGTACGCCATGGTGTCCACGGCCCGGTCGCCGTCGCGGCCGCGCGGCTGGCCGAAGTAGATACCGCCGCACAGTTCGCGCACGATGAGCAGATCCACGCCCTCTCCGAGGACCTCGGGCCGCAGCGGCGAACACTCGGTCAGCACCGGCGCGACCAGCGTCGGGCGCAGGTTGGCATACACCTCCAAGCCCTGGCGCAGACGCAGGAGGCCCGATTCACAGCGCTGCGGGCCCCGCAAGTGATCCCAGCGCGGGCCGCCGACCGGGCCCTTGAAGACGGCATCGCTCGCGCGGGCCGCCTCGAGGGTGGCGTCGTCCAGGGGCAGCCCCACGGCGTCAATCGCGGCACCGCCAACGAGCCCGCGATCCAAAACCAGTTCCGCGCCCGCATGCGCCGCGCAACGCCGCAACACGCGCTCCGCCTGGCGCGCCACCTCCGGACCGACGCCGTCCCCCTCCAACCAAAGGACGCGCGCCGAACGCCTGGCACCGGACCTCCCGGCAGACAACCACCGCACCACCTTCCGACTTCTTCTAAGAAGCGCCACCTTGCGGCGGCGGGGGCGGCGCCGTGGAACGCGGCACGGACGACGCAGCGTCGGCCGGCGCCTCCCGCTGCCGCCCCAGTTCGGCCGTCAGGGCGGCGATGCGCCGACGCAGCCGTCCAACCTCCGGCAACCCGAAGGCCAGCACCGCCAGAGCGCCCAGGAGTACCGCCGCAAACACCAAGACCGCCAGATTCACCCCGCGCGCGGTCAGCCACCAAAAGACAAGCCGAACCGGACGATCGTTTTGAGCGGCAAACACCGCCACGGCCAGACAAAGCAGGAAGATGCCCACGAGGCGCAGCATGCCCACGCCGCCGCGCGACCCCGCCGACCCATGTGCCTTCCCCTTCGAAGCATCGGCTGGCTGCAGTCGTTTCGCCCCGTTCCTGCGCTCCCGGCGCCAACCCGGCAACCTTCGACGCACGTGGCGTCCCCATACGTCGCCGCGGCCCGCCGGCCCTGCCATACCCGCGCGGCGCCCGTCGATCGGATGGTACTGCAGCCTACGACCGCGCAGGGGGATTCGCGGGTCGGTGCGGCCGGGTGCAGGCCTCCACTGCAGCCGTCAGGGCTCCGGCCGCGCCAAAGGCCAGACGGGCCTCATCGATGCAGCGCCGATAGGCGGCCGAGAGGTGCGGCGGCACCTCGTCTTCGTCCAGGAGCCGCACCCGCCCGTCGGGGGTGATCAGCGCGTCCAACTCCAGATCGAGCCAGTCGACAAAGTCCGAGCCGATCACCGTTTCACAGGCTGCGTTGCAATAATACGCAAGGGTGGTCCCCGCCGCATCCGTCCAGTGGTAGACGTTGTAAGGACGGTCCGTCCAGTACACCCCGTAGCTGACCGCGCCCGCAGGGACCTCCAACCCCGCCAGATCCACCACGTGGTCCAGATCATAGCGCAGCACGGCCTGACGGTGGGAGCGCTCAAGGCCCAGACAGGGGTAGCTCAGCGTCCGGCCGTCCAACTTCCGCTTACGTTCTTCCACCTGGAACCGTGGAGCCCATGGGCGAAACCCGTGGTCCGGCCCGGTCCGCATGCCCCACCACCCATCCCCGAACGCCGGCCGACTTGCCAACACCCCCAGGCTACCACGGCCAGGTGCGCCGGCCCAGCACGAGGAACCGGCCGCTGGCACGCCGAAACCAGGCGCAGAGGGGGCCTTGCGGGGTGCGATACGGTCCGCGGTTGGTGATGGCCATCCTGTTGGTGGCGGCGTCCGCCCTCGCGGCGGCCTGCGGCCAGGCGGACCCCAAGCCGTTGGCCCTGGTGGAAGGAGCCCTCGCCCAACAGTACTTCGAGACCCACCACGCCATCCCGTCCAACCGCGTCGATCGGCAGATCGGCCAGGAGGCCCAGGGGCTGGTGCGGCGGATCGACGCGCTGCCGCCGCCCGTGGCCACCACCCATCCGCAGTTGGACGTGCACCGCGTGCAGACGACCCACGGTGCGGCCGGTGTGGTCGAGGCGCTCTTCGCCGCCTATATCACCCACTTCGGCGGCCCACCCACCCCGCCGCAGCGGGCACGGATCGCCGCCTGGATCGGGGCGTCGCCGCAACTGCCGCTACCGGTGGTGGCGCACCACCGGGACTGAGGGTTCGCGCCACGGCCCCGCGGCGCGGCCGTGGGCGCCGACCAGGTACCGCGCCAGTCGAGCGGCAGCGTTGCAATCGCAGACGGTGGATCCCAAGCGGGAACCGGAATCCGCGAGGCCGTCTGGTCTGGCGCGGCACACGTGGAAACCGCACCCGCCGCGCGCGCGACCCGCCGCGGTCCTCGCCACGGATCGGAGGCGGGGTCCGGCCCCAACCCAGGCGGCATCGCGGCGGCCCCCGAGCGCAGGACCGGTGAAACGGCAAAGAAACCCGCAGACGAGTGGTACGATGGTCGATGAAGGGCGCTGCGCCGGGGAAGCGACCTGCGTCGCAGGCGCCGCAAGGCGGCCGGGCGCAGCGCCCTGGGAACGGAGCAGGGAGAAACAGGACGGAACGGAAAGGAGGGAGACTGCCGTGCGCCGTGTGGGAAAGGTGTCTGGGACCGTGCGCAAGTTGGCGACGGCCGGGGCGTTGGTGGGTGTGCTCGCCGCCGCCGCACCCGCGCTGGCCTGTCCGTATTCCGCGGCGTCCGCCCCGGGCCGCCAGACCGTGGGGCAGACGTCCGCTCCGCATGCCGCGGCATCCGTCGTCGCCCTGGCACAGACGGCACCCCGGCCGGTCGCCACCGTCGCCGTGGCGCCACCGCCCGCGCGTGGGTGGTGGTCGACGGCGACGGCCGCCTTCGGTCGGTGGCTCACCCGGTCCGACGCGTGGATCCAAGGCCTCCTGCGCGTCGGTATGCTGCGGCTGACCGACTGATCGCGCATCCGAGCCCGACGGTGCGTTGTTCCACACCCGCGTGGTGGGGCCAGCGCACCATCGGGCGCCGCCGCCCGCAACCCG
>DAHWHT010000214.1 GCA_027335515.1 Clostridia bacterium | reverse complement strand
CCACCGCCACCGCCACCGGCCCGCTGCCCACCGCCGCTCAGCCGTCCCACCCCGCACCCCAGCCGCCGCACGGCGCCCCCGCACCCCCCAGCCCGCACATGGACATACAAGGATTGCCATACCACACGCGGGCGCGCGTTTCCATATACATGTTATGTCAGTATTGGGGTGTCCCCCACAAAGCACTCCCCCCTCCCGAAGGCCTGAAGAGGGCGCCCTTCCCCGGACCGGGCGAACCGGCTGGCGTCCTGGCGAAAGGGGGATTCTGAGTATGGTGATGCGAGATTCGGGCAGCGTGGGAAAGGGGACTCCCCGCTGGCACTGGGTAACCGCGGGCGCACTGACGTTGGCGATGATCGTGACCGCCGGCTGCAGTTCGTCTGGAAGCGCCAGTGGTACCGGCACCGGCGGCGGTGCGACGACGGCTCCGGCCACCGGGACCACCAGCCCATCCACCAAGACCAAGAGCCCTAGCGGCGGCGGCGGGTATGGCACCACCGCCACGACCACGGGCACGACCACCGGCACGTCCACGAAGTCCGGTGGCACGACCACCGGCACCTCCACGAAGTCCGGCGGCACGACGACCGGCACCTCCACGAAGTCTTACGGCACGACCACCGGTACCACCGGTACCACGACCACTTCCACGAAATCCGCCAAGACCGGCTAGGCCGTCGCGCCACCGGATCCTCGGGCCGCGGTCCGGGAGCCCAGCCCTGGGCGGATTGGGAGGCGCGGGGTCGGCTTACCCCGCGCCCCGCCGCCTTTGTGGACGGGCGCCCGGAGCACCAGGATGCGCCACCGCCGCCAGCCGGGCTGCGATCCCCGACGCGGGGTGGCAGCACCCGCAGGCTTGGCCCGGCCTGGTCGGCCCGGGCCTGCGGCTCTTGCGCACAGCGCCCGGCGACCTCCCGCGACGGCGCCGGCCAGGGCCTGGGACGACGGGAGCCAGGCGGCACTGGGCCCTGAGCCGCTGCACCCGATCGGCCTGCACCCTGGGAGCGGTGGCGTTGCCGGGATGGAGCGGCGGCGAAACGGGTTGCGTCGCGTCCGCGTGAGGCGAGGCGGCCGGTCGGTCCGTGGCGGCGGCCCATCCCTCGCGCACCACCCCGTCCGATTCCCCGCAGGAGCCCGGCGGGCCAGGACCAAGCACGCGGCGGACACGGCCGCCGCATGCCGGCTCGGCCATCCGACCGGGCGCGCCGAACGTCGGGACGGGCGTTCGGGCCACGGCCGCCCGGCACCCGGGGCCGCGCGACCAAGGCGCTGCGCCGCACGTTGCGGGTGTGTCCGCCGCCTCCGGTCGCAGCGGCGACCCTCCAAGGCTGAAGGGGGGGGAAACCTGGTCGGACGCGACGGCGCGGGGCGCGGTGGACGCTTGCGCCGGGGCGTTTGCACCAGGGCATCCGTGAAGAGGTTTGGGCGCCTTGCATGGAAGGCGAAGGTCCTGGTGATCCTCCTGGGCGTCGCGGCCTACTTCACCGCGGCCTACGCCGTCCTGACCGCGCTGGCCCCCGCCAGGCCGGTGGCCGTCGCGCCCGCATCCGGCAAGGCCCACACCGCCGCAGCCACCGTGCCCATGGCGCTGGCACGGGCCGAGGCGGCGGCCGCCGACCTCGTGTACCGCGCCACGGCGGTCGCCGCGGGCACCCAGCGGCCTGCGACGGCGAAGGCCGCGATGGACCGCGACCTCCGCACCATCCACACGGCCATCCGCCCCGCCGCCGGGACCGCCGGCGGCCGCGCCAAGGCCAGCGGCTCGGCCCCGCACCGCAAGACCAAAAAGGGCAAAGCGAAAGGACGCAGCCCCAAACCGGCCGGCGACACCCGGGCGGTCGCGGCGCTGCGGCGCTTTACCACGGTCGGGGCGAAGGCCGCCGCCGAGCTCGGGCATCCCAACGCCCTCAGGGCGATGCTGCCCCAACTCGGCCGTGCGGCCGCCGGGCTCGGCGCCGCCTATGGCTCCACGGCCAAGGCCGGTTGAACGCCTTCGGTCCGGACCGCCTGGCCCCGCGCGGAGACGGGCGCGGAGACGGGCGCAGATGCGGGGACGGGTGCGGGAAGGAGGGGCTCGTGGCCGATGGACAGCGACGGCCGCTACCGGCGCCCGACCTGGAGGGAGACCCTGCGTGACTTTCCCTGGTGGAAGGAACTCGGAGTCGACTGGCAGGGTGCGCCCGAACAGCCGCGCAAGTTCCCCTCCCTGCCGCGCCTGCTGCGCTTCTACCTGCCATACTGGCCCACGGTCGGCGCCATCCTGGGGATGCTCGTCGTCTCGGCGGCCGTCGGGGTCATCCCGCCGCTGATCACGCGGGAGATCATCAACCGGGCGCTGCCGGCACACAACCTGGCCCTGCTGGCCCATCTGCTCCTGCTGCTGGTCGCGCTCCACCTGCTCAACGAGGCGCTGGGTCTGGTGCACACCGTCCTGCACAGCCTGACCCTGCAGGGGGTGCTGCGGGACGTGCGCGCGCGGATCTTCGGCGCGGTGGCCGGGGCCGATGCGCAACGCCTCGCCGGGGTGGACCCCAACGGCATCACGGGCCGCATCATCAACGACGTCGGCATCGCGGGCGCCGGAGGCGTGGCGGGCGTGCTGACCACCCTGATCGGCGCCTTCCACGACGTCACCGTCCTCGCCGCCGCCGTCATCGCGATGTTCATCCTCAACCCCTGGCTCGCCCTGATCGTATGGTTGGTCCTGCCGCCCTTCATCGTGCTGGGCCTCGCCGTCGGCCGCTGGGTCTACGGCCTGGAGCGCCGGCTGCACGAGCGCATCGTCGATCTCAACGGCGCCCTGGAGGGGGCCGCGGCGACGGGTCCTGGGGCGGCCGCGCGCCGCGGTGCCTTCCACACCGTTGCCGACGCCTTTTCCAACGTCAGCATCGCCCGCAAGTTCATCGGGCGGTCCTTTTCCAACCTGTGGAGCGTCGGCACCGCCCTGGTGGCGGCCGGCCTGTGGTGGTTCGGCGGGCGCGAGGTGATGAGCGGCGTGATGACGCTCGGCACCCTGCTGGCCTTTATCGCCTATGCCACCAAAGTGGAGGGCCCGATCGACCGACTGCTGGGGGTCTTCATCGGGCTGCGCGGCGTGCTGGCCCTGGCCGACCGCGTCTTCAGCCTCTTTGACCAACTGGCGGAGCTCGGGGGTTCGGTGCTGCCGCCGCCGACCGGGGGGCTGCGTGCCTTCGCCCCGCTGCTGCGGCCGCGCCAGTGGTTTTCCCGCCTGGGGCTGCGGCTGCAGGCCCCAAACCGGGTGCGGCTGGCCACGACGGTGCGGCGCCTACTCGAATACTTCCGCCCATACTGGCCCTACTGGGTGTTGGTCATCGCCATGGCCGTGATCGCCATCGGCGGCCTGGGCCAACTGCGCCCCCTGTTCGAGCGCATGATCATCGACGGGGCCCTGCCCAAGCACCGCACCGACCTGCTCCTGCTGGGGGCGCTTGGGATCCTGGCCTATCCCATCATCCACATCTTCACCGGAACCGTGAGCACCCTCAGCCACGAGGTCATGTCCAACCGGTCGCTGCGCGATCTGCGCAACGACTTCTTCGATGAGGCCACCGCCAAGGGACCGGCCTTCTGGGCCTCGCTCCATCCCAGCGAGTTCACGTCGCGCGGCCTCAACGACATCGACGCGATCTACGGGGCCACCAGCAGCCTGGCCAACATCACCTGGCGTGAGATCCCGGTGATCACCGCGACGATCTTCATGTTCGGCCTGAACTGGAGGCTCGGCCTGGTGGCCTTTGCGCTCATCCCGCCCTTCCTGCCCTGGACCTACCTCTTCGGTCGCGTCCGCTACACCCTCGACCGCCGCATCTATGAAGAGGTCACACGCATGCACCAGGCGGTGCAGGGCGTCGCCGCCGCCCGGCCCGACGCCGACCCCGCCGTCTTCCATGATGCCAACCAGCGGCTGGCGGACCTCGCCATCCTCTCGGCGCTGGCCGCGTGGGGCTACGGCGTGGTCTACGGGCTGGAGTCGCTGGCCACCACCCTGTGGTTTTGGTGGGTGGGCGGCCAGTGGGTGATGGGCGGTCAACTGCAGTTGGGCACGTTGATGGCCGAGCACTCCTACGCCGGACGGACGGAGAACCTCGGCGACGTCTTCGGCGCCTACCTCACCCTGAGCGGGCTCGCGGCCAACTGCGACCGCGTCTTTGCCCTGATGGACGCCCCCGATCCGGAGGCCGGCGCGGCCCTCGCCCCGGCCTCCACCTGAACCGGCGGCGGCCCCGGGCGGGGTGACGGGCGCAGTGCCGCGCACGGCCAGGACACCACCCGGCGCCGGGAGGCGCCGGCACCCGCGGTGCGAGCCGCCGCGGTTGCACCCCGGAGCGGTTGACCCGTGGCCCCCGCCCGCCCGTTTCGCGCGCCACGGGCCGCCCACGTCGCTGGCGCCTTTGCAAAGGATGTAGAACGGGCTGCTTTGGGCGACCAGGCCGGAGACGGAAGGAGATGTCCCATGCGGGTCTTGGTGACCGGCGCCACGGGACGGGTGGGCAGCCGACTGGTCCCACGCCTCATCCAACGCGGACATGCGGTGCGCGTGCTGGTACGCGATCCCGCCTCGGCCGCGGCGCTCCAGGCGCAGGGGTCGCACCTGGTGCGCGGCGACCTGACCGACGCGGACTCGTTGGCGCAGGCCGTCGCGGGAATGGATGCCGTCGTGCATCTTGCGGCGTTCTTTCGGGGAGCCACGCCCGAACAGGCGCAGGCCGTCAACTGCGACGGCACCAGCGCGCTGGCGCGGGCCGCCCTGGCCGCCAAGGTGGCGCGGTTCGTGTTTACCAGCACCAATTTGGTGTATGGTCCCGGCCACGGCGGACGTCTTGCCGAGCAGGAGCCGGCACGGCCGACGTCGCCCTACCCGAAAAGCAAGGCCGCGGCCGAGGCGGCGCTGCTCGCGCTGCAGGCGACACAGGGGCTCGGCCTGCGGATCCTGCGGCTGGCGTTCGTGTATGGCGACGGCGATCCGCACCTGACCGAGGGCCTGCAGTGGTTTCGCGGTTGGAATCCGGCCCAGCAGATGCATCTGATCCACCACGCCGATGTGGCGCAGGCGGTCTCGCTCACACTGGCAGCGCCCGGGGTGGACGGCGAGATCTACAACGTGGCCGACGATGCCCCGGTCGCCGCGGGAGAGATCCTGCATCTATGCGGCGAGGACCCCGCGCCCGGCGCGGCCAGCCGCCCGATCGATCCCGCCTTTCATCAGCTCGTGGACACGTCCAAGATCCGCAGGGCCCTCGGCTTTCGACCCCAATACCCCGCCCTGCGCGACGCGGTGGCAGCCGGCGCCCTGTGACCCGGGCGCTGCCCCCCGCGGCTGGGTCCGGCGGCGAAAGGGCGGTGCGACCCACTCGGCAACGCCCCACCGGCGGCGGTGAATCCGAGCCCGCCGGGGGGTCTGGACCGAGAAGCGCCCGGTTCCGCCCCCCAGAGGGCCGCGCGGGGCAGGCCGATGCCCGCCCGTCGGCGAAGCCACGGCGTACCGGAGGGATGCGCCATGCCGACGCCCCAACCGCCCCGCCTGCCACGCAGCACCCCGGCGGCGGAGGGGGTGGCCGCCGCGGGCTTGGCCGCACTGCTCGACGCCTTCGCGGCGCGCGCACTCGAGGTCCACAGCTGCATGGTGCTGCGCCACGGCCGGGTGGTCGCCGAGGGCTGGTGGCGGCCGCACACGGCGGACATGCCGCACATGCTCTTTTCCCTCAGCAAGAGCTTCACGTCCACCGCGGTGGGCCTGGCGGTGCACGAGGGCCACCTGACCCTGGACGAGCGCGTGGCCTCGTTCTTCCCGGCGGACCTGCCGGCGGATGTGGGCCCGAACCTGGCCGCCATGCGGGTGCGGCATCTGCTCACGATGGGCACGGGCCACCACCGCGACCCCACCGGAGCCGTGCGGGAGGCCGGCCACGACCACTGGGTGCGCGCCTTCCTGGCGCAGCCCGTCGAACACGCCCCGGGATCGCGCTTCGTGTACAACAGCGCCGCCAGCTACATGCTCTCGCCGATCGTGCAGCAGCGCACCGGCCAGACCCTGCTGGACTACCTCACGCCCCGCCTGTTTCGCCCGCTGGGTATCGAGGGGGCCACCTGGGAATCCTGCCCGCGCGGCATCAACGCCGGGGGCTGGGGCCTGTCGCTGCCGACCGAGGCCATCGCCCGCTTCGGCCAACTCTACCTGCAGCAGGGGCGGTGGGAGGACCGCCAGCTGCTGCCGGCCGCCTGGGTCGCGCAGGCGACGGCCAAGCAGATCGACAACGGCGACGGCCGGGCCGGCGACTGGGCGCAGGGCTACGGCTACCAGTTCTGGCGCTGCCGCCACGGGGCCTACCGGGGCGACGGCGCCCACGGACAGTTCTGCATCGTGCTGCCGCAGCAGGACGTCGTCATCGCCATGACCGGCGGCACGGCGAACCTGCAGGGTGTGCTGGACTGCGTCTGGGACCAGCTGCTCCCCGCGTTGGTGGACGGTCCCATCCCCGACGGGGACGCGGCGCGCCACGACGGGCTGGCCGAGCGCCTCGCCCGACTCTCCCTGGGCCCGCGCAGCCCCGCCGGCCGTCCCGCGGACCCGGTCCCCGCCGGCACCTACCGCATCGAGCCCAACCCCGCGCACCTGGAGTCCCTGACCCTGGCGTTCGACGACCATACCTGCCACGCCGTGCTGGTGGAGGCGGGGCTCGAGCGGCGCCTTCCCTGCGGCTTTGGCGACTGGCGGCCAGGGACCGCCCCCCTGGTTGCGGGACAGGCCCCCAGGGACTGCGCCGGCCTGGCCTCCTGGGACGAGGACGGGGCGCTGCGGCTCGACTGGTCCTTCGTCGGCACCCCCTTTGGCCGCACCCTCCGCCTGCGGGCCCGCGCCGGGGGCCTGGACGGCTCCTACCGCACGAACGTCGGAGAGCACGCCGCCGGGGTGGCGGTCCGCGCCGCGGCGGTCCGGCAGGCACCGTAGCGCCGCCGGCTCCGGAGACCGCGGCCGGGGTGTGCCGGGCCCACGCGGCTGCCTGTGGTCGGCGGCCGCCGTCTCCCCCACCTGTCACTGACGCGATTGTTTGTCCGCGTTCAGCGAGGTGGCATTGCCACCGTCAGCAGCGCGTGACGGGGGGCAACGTCTGGCCCTGGCCAATGAGCCTCTGCGGGCGCCGAACGCCCGGACAGCCGGCAGGTGTCCTGCCGCCAGGCCATGGCACCCGCATCTCGTCGGCCAGGGCTGCGCAAGCCAGCCGTCGCCCCCCTTCGTGGTCGTGACGCCGGGCAACGCCACCCGGCGAACCACGGGCCAAGCTGGCAGTGGACATCGCGCTGGCGGTGCGCAAGCCGTTGGTGCGCGAGAACCTGGATTTCGCCAAGAATCACGACACCAACCGGGTGTTCAACCGCTACACCAGCAATTTCCCTTATGCCAGCCTGGCTGAGGCCATCGACCGGCGGGCGCGACGCTGCGGCGTACC
>DAHWHT010000209.1 GCA_027335515.1 Clostridia bacterium | reverse complement strand
CGGCGGGCGCCGGCGCGGCGCACAGCACGTGGGCCTGCGCGGAGCGACGGGCCCGCAGGCGCGCCCGCGGCAGCGGCTGCGGGCGGGGTTGGCGTTCGGCGGGGGCGCCCGCCGGCATGGCGCCCAGCGCCGCCTCCACCTCCGCCAGGGCACGGTCGGCCGCCACCTGGCCGGCCACGGCGACCACCAACTGGTGGCCCACGTAGTGGCGTCGGTGGAAGGCGGAGAGATCCTCGACCGCCATACGGCGCACCGCTTGGGCGGTGCCGCCCTGCGGACGCCCGATGGGATGGGCACCCCACAGCGCCGGACCCAGAAGCTCCTCTGCCGTCTCGCCCGGGTCGTCCTCGACGGCCGCAAGTTCGTCGAGCACCACCTGGCGCTCGCGCTCCAGGTCCTGGGCGTCCAGGCGCGCATCGGCGACCATCTCGGCCAGCAGCCCCAGGCCGTCCGCGAAGCGGCGGCCCAGGGTGCGGGCGTGGTAGCAGGTGTAGTCCCGTGTGGTGAAGGCGTTGAACTGACCGCCCAGGGCGTCCATCGCCTCGGCCAGCGCCCGGGCGCCCCGGCGCGGGGTACCCTTGAACAACAGGTGCTCCAGCAGATGCGCCACACCCTCGCGCCCCATCGGGTCGGCGCGGCTGCCGGCGGCGACCCACAGGCCGACGCTGACGCTGCGGGCCCGCGGCATGGGCTCAATCAGCACCCGTACCCCATTGGAGAGGCGCGCATCCTGGATCAGCGCGCGCGGGCCCCCTCGGGGGCCCGCAATGCGCCATCGCCGCCCGCGTCAGCGGCGGCGCGCTGCGCCGTAACCAGGGTTGCCGCCCCCTCCCGGACCACCGGGGCCCCCGGGGCGCGCGGCGCCGGCCGGGCGCGGCTCCTTGGGCTTGATGTTTTCCCGCGCCGCGGCGTCCGGTTCGGATTCCAGCGCGGCCCGCCGCGACAGGTTGAGTCGGCCCAACTCGTCGATTTCCTTGACCTTGACGATCACCTCGTCGCCGATCGCCACGACGTCCTCGACGGTCGGCACGCGTTCGCGCGCGAGTTCGCTGATGTGCACGAGGCCGTCCTTACCCGGGACAATCTCGACAAAGGCCCCGAAGTTCATCAGGCGGACCACCTTGCCGACATACACCTCGCCGGGCTGAGGGTCGCGCGTCAGCCGGTGGATCCAGGCCTCGGCCCGTCGGCCGGCCTCGTCGTTCGGCGCCGCGACGAAGATCTTGCCGTCGTCGTGCACGTCCACCTCGGCGCCGGTCTCGGCGATGATCCGATTGATGGTCTTGCCGCCAGGGCCGATCACGTCGCGGATGCGGTCGGTCGGCACTTGCAGCACACTGATCCGCGGGGCGTGGGGGCTGAGCTGGCCCCGGGGCTGCGCCAACACCTCCAGCATCTTGCCCAGGATGAAGAGCCGGCCCTGGCGGGCCTGTTCCAGCGCCCGCGAAAGCAGCCCTGCCTCGATGCCCGCGATCTTGATGTCCATCTGGATCGCGGTCACGCCGCGTTCGGTGCCGGCGACCTTGAAGTCCATATCCCCCAGGTGGTCTTCCATGCCCTGGATGTCCGAGAGGATGGCCGCATCGGTCGTCTGGCCGTCGCGGGTGACCAACCCCATGGCGATGCCGGCCACCGGACGCCGCAGCGGCACACCGGCGTCCATCAGCGACAGGGTACTGCCACAGACCGACGCCATCGAAGTGGATCCGTTGGATTCGATGATCTCGGACACAACGCGGATGGTGTATGGGAAGGTTTCTTCGGACGGGACCATGCGCACCAGGGCCCGTTCGGCCAGCGCGCCGTGCCCGATCTCGCGGCGGCCGGGGGAACGCATGGGCCGGACCTCGCCGGTGCTGTACGGGGGGAAGTTGTAGTGGTGCATGTACCGCTTGCGGTCCTCACGCTCGCCGACCGCGTCGACGATCTGCCGCTCGGACATGCTGCCCAGGGTGGCCACGCTGCAGGCCTGGGTCTGGCCGCGCGTGAACAGCGCGCTGCCGTGGGCCCGGGGCAAGAAGCCGACGTCGCACCAAATCGGCCGGATCTCTTCCAGCCCGCGGCCGTCCGGCCGGACGCCCTGGTCGAGGATGAGGTTGCGGGTGACCTGCTTTTCGACGTCGTGCAGCGCATCGCGCACCTCGGCCTCGCGGCCCTCCCACGGTGCGGCCGCCGCCTGGGCCACCTGGTCCATGACCCCCTGGATGGCGCGCTCCCGGTCCAGCTTGTCCTTGCGCAGGATCGCCTCGCGCATCGGCTCGGTGGCCTGCGCCTCAACCCACGCCGCCACGTCGGCCGGGCGCGCCGGAGGCACGAAGGGGGCCTTGGGGCGGCCAACCGCCGCGACGATCCCCTCCTGCCAGCGGCACAGGCGGCGAATCTCGGCGTGGCCGGCCTCGAGCGCCTCCAGGACGCGGGTCTCGGGGACCTCGTCCGCGCCGGCCTCGACCATCAGCAGGGCGTCCGCGCTGGCGGCGACGACCAGTTCCAACGCGGTCTGATTCAACTGCTCCGCCACGGGGTTGATCACCAGCCGGTCGTCCACGAGCCCGACCATCACCGCGCCGATCGGACCGGCCCAGGGGATGTCCGAGATCGAGAGCGCGATCGAGGCGCCGATCATGCTGACGATGTCGGCGGCATTGTCTCCGTCGTAGGACAGCACCGTCGCCACGACCTGGACGTCGTTGCGGTACCCCTGGGGAAACAGGGGCCGAATGGGTCGATCGATCAGGCGGGCCGTCAGCGTGGCACGCTCGCTGGGGCGGCCCTCGCGACGAAAGAACGAACCGGGGATGCGCCCCGCGGCATACTGCCGCTCTTCGTAGTCGCTGCGCAGTGGAAAGAAATCCAGGTCGGTCCGCGGCTGGGCGGAGGCGGTCGCCGTCACCAGGACGGTGGTTTCCCCGTAATGCAAAAGGACGGCCCCGTTGGCCTGTCGGGCGACGTGCCCGATCTCCGCCACCAGGGGCCGACCCGCCAGTTCGGTGCGGAAGACGCGCTTGCCGCCCCTGCCGATCTCGGGATCCGCTGCCTCGGCGGCCGGGCCGCCGAGGGGCGCATGCGCTGTGTGTTCGATCATAATCTGCTACCTTCCCCCCCACATCCCCCACCGGACCCGCGACGGGTCCAGCAAAAAGGGCGGCGCGTGCCGCCCTAGCGGGCCCGGATTCCCAGGCGCTCGACAAGTTCACGGAACTTCGCCACGTCGTGCTTGCGCACGTAGTTCAACAGCCTGCGACGCTGACCCACCATCATGTAGAGGCCGCGGCGGCTGTGGAAGTCTTTGGAATGCGTCTGCAGGTGCTCGGTCAACTGCTGGATGCGGGCGCTCAGGAGTGCGATCTGCACCTCGGACGAGCCGGTATCGCCTTCCGCGCGGCCAAAGGTGCGGACAATCTCCTGCTTCTTCTCGCTGGCAAGCGGCACCAAGAAACCCTCCCTTGTGATCGGGGCGGCAGCAGCGGCGCACCGCAAACGTCGGGCCGGGAAAGGCGTGGGTCGGCGCGCTTCCCCGCTCGGCCTGCCGTCGGCGTCCCGTCCCCCGCTGGGCCGGGCCGGGCGCCGATCCGTCAGCGCACTGTACCACAGCGGTCTGCGCCAGGCAATTTGCACCGGCCGCTGGCAGGAGGGTGCGCCTGGGGTAGCGTAACTGCGAGCCGGACCCGAACCGGAAGGGGGGGGCGGGGTGTACCGCGAGGTCCATCTGGGTCAGGAACTATACTTCGTGCTCTGGGACGACGACACCGACCAGGCCGGCGTGGCGTGCGGCGAGGTCGTTCAGTATGCCTCCGACTTCAGCAAGGTGCAGGTGCGCGTCGTGGATGCGCCGCAGCGTACCGTCATCGGCCGTACGACCTGGATCCTGCCCGAGCGTCTGGATGACGACGCCCGCAGCGCGCGCGTCCACTACCAGCAACGGGCGCGGGCGGAGTTGCGGGCGGCGGCGGATGCGGAGTCGGAGTCCGAAAAGACCGAGGCACAGGGGGTTGCGGCGGTGGAAGCGGCGGTCGCCGGCCCGTGGACGCGTGTGGCCGACGGGTGGGCGGATGTGGCCCTGCTCGTCGATTCGATCGATTTCGAGGCGGGCTGGCCCGATCACCAGAGCCGGCTCGCCAAGTTCGCGACCCTGCGCGTCCTGCAGCTGCAACCGGCGATCGAGGCGGTCCTGGACGCGCTGCCGGGCAGCGACGCCGCAGAGGTCGTCCGCGAATCCCTGCGCAGCGGGGTGGTTGGGGCCGCCGCCCGGCTCTGCGGCGACGACCCCTTCACCTTGTTGGACCGCTGGGACGACCTGTCTCTCGAGGACATCGCGACCGCGGCCGATCACATCACCGGCATCGCCTCGGCCCTGGAAGAGGTGGCCGACCGCCAGGGCCTCAGCCCGTCCCTCGCCGGGCGCTGATCAGCGCCCGGCCTCCTCCTCCTCGTCCACCCCCAGCGCCTCCTGCCGGTATTCGCGCGGGGTCTGCCCGACGATGCGCTTGAAGACGCGATTAAAATTGCTCAGGTCGCGGAAACCGACCGCGTAGCAGACCGCGGACACACGCGTCTCCGGGGCGCGCAGGAGTTCCTGGGCGCGGCGGATGCGACGCAAATTAATATATTCCGGTATGGTCGTGCCCGTGGTCTCGCGAAACAGGGCGCTGAAGTAGCTCGGGGCGAAGGAGGCCTGCTGGGCCAGTTCCTGGCGGGAAATGGGGCGGGTCAGGTTTCCCTCGATGTAGGCCAGAACGACGTCGATCTCCGGGCGCGCCGCCGGGGACGCGGGATGGTCCGCCGTCGCGGTGCCGCCGGATGGACTGCGGCGCCCACCGCCCGAGGGCAGTTCGCGGAACTGGCGGCAGAGGGCGGTGCAGAAGGCCGCCAGCAGGGTCCGGCACGGCTCGGCCTGGCCGTCTCCATCGCGGCAGAGGCTTGCCAGGCGGGCGATGGTGGCGGTGGTGGCGTGGGCCGCCGCGCCCCGCAGCACGACGCTGGCCCGTCCGCCGGCGGCAAGGCGCAACAGGGCGCCGACGGCCGCCGCCGCCTCCTCGTCCACAACGGCATCGGGATCAAAGTGCAGCAGGTTCGCGGTGCAACTCCAACCTCCGTCCGCGGTCAGGGCGTGGACGGTCCCGGGGGGCAGCAGCGTCAGCGATTGCGCCGGGACGATGGTGGTCTGGCCGTTGGCGGTCAGGCGGCCTCGGCCCGCCTCGATGTGGCAGACCTCCAGGACCGGGTGGCGGTGGGGCGGTTCACCCCGTCCGCCCGGAAGCCAGCGGCGTGTGAAACCAAGGGGCAAGCCGGATGCCGGAGCCGGTAGCATTCGCCTGGTCGCGGTGCTCGCACCGCCCACGGACATGGCCTCCTCTGGCGTGAGCCGCGTTTGGCTGGGACGCCGGGACGTCGGGACGTCGACCTGCCGGCAGGCCGGAATGCCGACGCTACCCCAACGTGTACGAACAGGATTCTGCCACCGCGGCCCCCCGTCTGACATTGCCGGATTGGGAAGTGTTTTTCACCTTTTCCCCCGGGGCTTGTCCCGGTTCCGCCGCGTGCGGTGGGCGCCCGCGGCCCGCCCCGAGGATGCGGGGAGGGTTGCGCACGGGCGGGCCTCAGGCAGGAAGCGACCGCCATTCCGTCGTAGGTAATACGCGGGACCGGGCGACCACGCGGGTGTGCCCGGCACAACGGCGGGCCCGGCCGGTATGGGCCGGGGACAGGGGGTCGCGTGTGGCTGAGGCAGGCGGGGCCTGCCGCGGCGCGTCGGGCGACGGCGGAACAGCGATGGGCTGTCAGACCCCGGTGGCGATGCCGATCGCCCGGACGCGCGGACGCGCGGGTCGAACACGCAGGTCGTTCGGACATTTGCGCTTAGCCCGCTGTGCGTTGCGCCCAGGGGCCTGGGTCCTGCAGGGGGGACTTTCAAGCGCGGTTCACGAGCGTGCCATCGCGCTCCCCTGCCGCCAGGACGGCCGCATGCACTGCCATGAGCGCCACCGGATCACCGCGGTCGTGAGCGGCCGCGGCACGCTGCATACGGAACGCGGCGCCCACCCGATCCGGCCCGGCGACGTGCTGCTGCTGATACCGGGATTGCTGCACCGGGTGGAGTCGCAGGATGCGGTATCCCTGGGGCTCTTGACCGTCGAGTTCAGCCCCGGCATGGCACTGAGCGCCGCAGAGCACCCTTTGGTCGCCCGCTGCTTCGGCGGCCCGCCCGTTGTGCACTGCGCCGCGCCGGCCGCCCTTGAGGCCCAGAGCCTGCTGCACCGCATCCGCGCCGAACAGCGGCGGGACAAAGTGGCCGGCGCCGTCGCCGTGCGCGCCTATCTGATGTCGCTGCTGGTGCTGCTCTACCGCCGCCGCGGCCGGCACGCGGCCGCGGCCCAGGCGCCCGAGCCGGCGCTGCTGGAGGTGCGCGCGCATATGGAGGCCAACTTCCCCTCGGCCCTGCGCGTCGCAGACCTGGCCGCCTGTGCCCACCTCAGCCCCCGGCAGTTCAGCGCGCGCTTCAAGCAGGCCTTCGGACAGTCTCCGGCCCGCTACCTGACGTCGCTGCGCGTCGCCGCCGCCCAGGAACTCCTGTGCCGCTCCACGCTCGGCGTCGCCGAAGTCGCCCGTGCCGTGGGCTATGAGCACCTGTCGCACTTCTACCGGATTTTCGTGCAGCACACCGGCACCTCGCCCGGCCGCTACCGCAGCGCCCCCGGTGCGCACATCGCCCCCCCCGGGTGAAGGGTGGTGCGGCACGGGCATGCTACGCTCGCCGGCCCGATCCGGGCGGGCGAGGGGGCGGATCCCGTGGCGAACGCAGACACCCTGCGCGCGGCGCTCGACCAGGCACCCAAGGATCGGCGCTCCGGCGGTGCCCGCTACACCCTGGTGCGCGACCTCGACGTCAACGTTGAGCATTTCAACGAGGTGCTCGG
>DAHWHT010000189.1 GCA_027335515.1 Clostridia bacterium | reverse complement strand
GCCCCGCAGCGCCTTCCACTGTCAGCACCACGTGCCGGGCCGCCAGGGCGGGACTCTTCAAAGTGCCTCCCCTCCCCTGGTCGCGCGCCGCAGCAGATACAAGAAGAACGGCACGCCCACCAGCGCCGTCACCACGCCGAGGTTGATCTCGCCCGGACGGACCACCACGCGGGCCACCAGGTCGGCCAGGACCAAGAAGGACGCCCCGCCCAGCATGCTGGCGGGCAGCAGCAAGCGGTGGTCGGCCCCGATCAGGAGGCGCAGCATATGCGGCACCATGAGCCCCACAAACGCGATGGGTCCGGCCGCCGCGACGGCGGCGGCTGTGACGAGTGCGGTCAGGGCCAAGAGCATCCGCCGCACGGGCTCCACCGGAACGCCCAGGGCGGCCGCCCCTTCCTCCCCAGCCGCCAGCAGGTTGAGTTCGCGCCCGAATAGGCACATCGCGGCCCCGCCCAACAGCACGAACGGGGCCACCGTGGCGTCCTGGCGCCAGAGGATGCCGTTCAAGCCGCCGAAGAGCCAGTTGAGCATGGCCAGCACGTTCTGACTGAGCGCGGAAACCGTCAAGACCAGAGTCGTCCCGGCCGCGAAGAGCGCCGACACCGCCACTCCGGCCAAGATCAGGGTCAGCACCGGCATACGGCCGCGGCGGACGGCCAGGACGTAAACCGTGGCGGTGGCCAGGATCGCCCCGGCGAAAGCGCACAGCGGCAGAATCCACAGACCATGGACCTCAAGCCCGAGGGCGATGGCGCACACGGCCGCAAACCCCGCGCCGGAAGACACGCCCAGCAGCCCCGGATCTGCCAGCGGATTGCGGAACAGGCCCTGCAGGACCGCGCCCGATTGCGCCAGGGCGCACCCGGCCAGCGCCGCCATCACCACCCGGGGCAGGCGGATGGCCAAGACGATGGACGCCGTCCGTGGGCCGACCGGCAATCCGAGTAGTGCCCGCACCAACGGTCCGGCGGGCACGGAGACGGAGCCGAACGCGATGGCGCAACCCGACGCTACCACCAGGAGCAGCGCGAGACCGCCGAGGACGGCTCCCGGCGCCGATACCAACGGCGCGCTGCCCTGTCGTGGTCGGCCGCGCGCGGTCCTGCGGTCCAGGCGACGTTGGCGGTGGGCAGCGTGGGGCATGACCGGCCTCCGCAACAAGCCAATTCCGACCAGTGGCCACGGCGTGAGTTGCTGGCGATCAGCCTCCGCCCAAAGGCGCATACTCCGCCATAGCAACCGTTCCCGCGTAGTCACCTTCGAGGCGCTGCCACAAGGCGTCAGCATCCGCCGGCAAGCCATCCAGGGAGCGCCGGAAGCCGTCCAGCCAGCGCGCTTCTCGCGGCGACAGTTGCAGCGGGCCGGCCACCATCCGCTCGGCCGCCACTTCCGCGGCCCGGAGGGCCCGGGCGTAGTCCGGGTCAACGTCTTGGGGTGCCGAGACTATGGCCTGGCCGATCGCGAACGCCGTCTCCGGCGTCAGGACGAATGCCTGAGGACTGTGGACCGCATCGGATGAGACGAGCAGATCGCGCAGGAGCGGCGCCTGGCCGGTGGCCGTCGCCGCGTTCAACAGGCGACAGTCATAGGCCAGCATCTCCGTCAACACCACGGGCGCGTCCCCGCCGAGCAAGCGCACATTCTGCACAGACTCGTTGCTCCACAGGTCGGCCAAAGCAGCCGTCACGTTACCCATCGGGCTGGAGTGGGCGCAGGCGCTGGTCTTGCCCTCCAGGGACACCGGCATCCCCGTCACCAGCTTGGTGATCACCCCTTCGTACCCGCAGTCCTTGCCCGGCCCGCGGGCACCGCATTCAAAGGCCGTCAGGGAACGCGCGGCGGAGACCGCTCGGACCAGCGCGGCGAACACCTCGGGAACGTAGCCCATCCCCGCCAAGCGCATGGCGGTGTTGGCCTGTGCGCAAGCCGTGTCTCCACCCGCCACCCGCCCGTGGGACTCGGCCAGGGTGCGGATTTGCGGCCAGAGAAAGGCGACGTCGCGACTGCCCAGAACACCCACGGCCAGCAGGATGGCTGGCAGATCGCAGGCCATGATGGCCGGATCGGAGAGCTCCTTGCCGCCGGTGGACTCGATCGACAGGATGTCTGCCCCGGCACTGGCACACCTGCGGAAGCTCTCCAGCATCGCCTCCAATTCCGCTCCGCTGCGTCGCCGCGGTGGACGCACCCGGTCGCGGATATCCGCCACCGTGACCCGCAGGGCACACGCGATGCCATGGGCCGCGTGGAACCGATCCAGCTCTGCCCGAACCTCCGCGGTCAGGGCCTCGCCCCACTCCGGGTGGGCGGTGAACTCGAAGACATGCTCGATTTCCACCACCACGCCGGGTACCTGCAGGGCGGCGGCGCGCTCCAGACAGGCCGCCGTCATCCCCCGAAACTGGGCCAATGCCTCGCCCAAGCTACTGGCAGTCACGGCCATCGTCGGTAAGGTGAAGTTGATCTCGGGATAGACCAGGCCCCCGCCGACCACCAAACCACGCCCACAGCACACCGGAAACAGGGCACGGCCATAGGTCGCGTCCTGCCAGGAGCGATATGCCATTTTCCGATAACGCCGTCTAGCTGGCCCACTGGCATCGCCCATCCCGCACCACCCACCGTTGCGATTCGCTTGAGCCCAGTGGAGCAACACTTCTGGGATACGCCGGGTGCGCAGAACCGATAGCTCGCGTGTACCTTCACAACTTGACACCTTCACACCTTGACACTCTGGTGAGAGTGCTGCCGGTGGAAACGCGAATCCTTGACGCGTCCCGCAAAAAGTTGACGAACGCTACGTTGACATGTCGCAGGGCTTGTTGAAGCGGAACGAACGAAACACCGGCCAAGCGGGAGTTCTCCAGACCGTTCTTCATCCAGACCAGGAGCCGATCCGTCTCGGCACGCTCGACGCGCTCGCGGCGCTCAAACCATGCCTCGGTACGCCATGCGAGTCCCCAGTTGTACACGTACCAGACACAACCTTAGCAGTTTCCCGGCCTTCCACCACTCCCAGGCCGTCTTGTGGGTGATGCCGCTCTGTCGCGCAAGTCGGACAGTTTCACGCAAACACCCTCACAATAGGACCTAAACGGCCATATCCCACCTAGCAACTAACAACCCTGGCGGTCCTCGCATCCCAGGGCCAAGGCTTCCATGAAGACGGCTTGGAACTCAGGATGGACGGACAGCTCCACATACTCCACCGCATCGCGCAGGATGGTGGCCTCCTCGCGGGCGGAACGCACCATCAGGGCCAGCTTGGCGCCGGTGCCGGAGGCGTTGCCGATGCTGCGCACCGCCTGTGGGGGCACGGCCGGCAACAGCCCGAGTTCCAGCGCACTGCCCGGGTCCAGGTAGTTCCCGAAGGCACCCCCCAGGAGCACCTCGCCCAAGTCAGTCGCTTCAATGCCGGCGGTCCGCAGCAGGATCTCACAGGCGGCCCGCACGGCCCCCTTGGCAAGCTGCAGTTGGCGGATATCCCCCTGGGTAAGCACCACGCGGCGGTCGGCATCCGCCAGCACCACGCCACCGGGCGGTCCGGCCCACCGCACCCCGGCGCGTGCCGCCGCGGACCACCGCTCTGGAGGCTGCAGCAGCCCGCTGGGCAGGATGACGCCCAAATCCACCAACGCGCACACAGCGTCAATCAGCCCCGAACCGCAGACTCCCGTCGCTGCCGAGCCGCCGACCGTCTCGACGCGCAGTTGGCCGCCCTCCCAGCGCACGCGGCTCACCGCCCCGTCTCGGGCCACGGTGCCGCACGAGATGTTGCCGCCCTCGAAGGCCGGACCCGCAGCCGCGGAGCAGGCCAGCAATCGTCCCCTCCGCCCCAGAACGATCTCGGCGTTGGTACCGATGTCCAGGAACAACCGCCAGCGGTCGTCGTGCGCGAGACCGCTGGCCAGCAGGCCGGCAACGGCATCGGCCCCGACGAAGCCCGCCACGTTGGGCAGCACATAGACGCGGCCGCGCGGGTGGATCGGCAGGCCAACGTCGGCTGCGGGCAAGTCCAACGCCTCGGTTACCACCGGGGCGAAGGGAGAGACGGCCAGGGATGAGGCATCCAGGCCCAGGAAGAGGTGGTGCATGCAGGTGTTGGCGGCGACGGTCACCTCATACACCGACTCCGGCTGGCACCCCGCCTCGCGACACGCCCGCACGATGATGCGGGCAACGGCACCCACCACCAGATCACGCAGCCGCGTCAGGTTGTGCCGATCATCCAGGATCGCGTGCAAGCGCGAGATGATGTCGGCCCCAAAGGACGCCTGGGGGTTCATCACCGACGCCGCCGCGAGTTGCTGGCCACTGCGGAGGTCCATCAGGTAGCCGACGATCGTCGTCGTGCCGATATCCACGGCCACCCCGTGCAAGGGTGGCGCGGACGCGGCTCCGCCGGCGCAAGGCCGAACGTCCACAACGTCCTCGCCGACCACCACCACCTGCAGCGCCTCGCCGTCCGCCGCCGCTCCACCGGCTGCGGACAAGCCGCGCAGCACCGCCAGCGGGAGGCCTAACGCCCCTACCTCCTGGCGCAATCGGGTCGTGAGCGCGACAGGGGAGCGCAGCGTTGCCGCCTGCAGTCGGCAGCGCACCGTATGGACGCAGGGGTCCGGTTCAACCCCGGCCAGATCGGTCGCCGCCATCTTCCACCAGTCCACCCGCGCCGGCGGCAGCAGCCGCAACGTGGCATCCGTTCCAAGTCGCGCGCGGCACGCCAGCCGCACTCCGGCCGCCAAGTCTCCGGCGCTGATCAATTCCCGCTCCACCGCCGTCGGGACTGGCGGGTCCCCCACGAACGCCACGCGACACTTACCGCACAACTTGCGCCCACCGCATGGGGCCTCCAGGGCAATGGCCGCTTCCGCCGCCGCATCCAGGACGACGGTCCCCGCCGGGATGCGCGCCGACGTCCCCAGCGGGAGAAAGCGGACCTCCACCATGGCGAGCGACAGACCGTCGGGGGCGGCGGAACCGTCCAAGCGGGCGGTTCCGACTTCGGTTTGCAAAGGCGCGCCCGCGTCCTCCGCCTCGGCCATAACCGTCCCGTCTCCTTCTGCCCGCACCAGTATCCCGTTCGCCTGGCCCAGGTCGGGGGCTGGGTGTCACGGCCACGGTGTGGGCGACGCGTTCGCCAGGTGGGCATTCGACCCTGCCGAGATCGTCTGGAGCGCAATACATGCGCCTTTAGGCGTTCTTCCGACCCACCATCCGGCGGTTGCGCTGGGCGTGAGGCAGGCCCGATGGGATGCCAGGCGCAGTCCAGTCGGCCACCTCCGAACGCCCGACGGTCCGTTGTGGGCGCGTCGGCAGTTCAACCGGATCCAACGGAGAAGGAAGTCTTCGGGGGGTCGATAACAACACTCGCCTGGACAGCTTGGCAGCGAACGTGCCGGCGGGCGCGTGGGATTGCGTGCCGCCGCCGGCGCCACTCCGCGGCCGCGAGCGGAGGCAAGACAACGTGCGGAGGCAAGACAAGGTAGGGGGGGAAGGGTGCGCGGGCGACGGAGCCCCGCACTTACAGCAGTCATGGACATCGGTTCCCTGCAGACTGCGGTGGTGGAAGGCGACCGGGTCGGGGCCACGGCGGCAACGCGGGCAGGGCTATCCGCGGGGATCCCGGCCCGGCGGCTATTGGAAGAGGCGCTTATCCCCGCCATGGCCACGGTAGGCGACCTGTTCAGGCGGCGCGAGTATTACGTGCCCGAAATGCTGATGGCCGCGCGGGCGATGAAGGCCTGTATGGAAGTCCTGCGACCGGAGCTCGTGGCGGCGAAAGTGGAGCCCTTGGCGCGCATCGTCGGTGCCACGGTGCAGGGCGATCTGCACGACATCGGCAAGAACTTGGTGCTCATGATGCTGGAGGGCGCCGGCTTCGAGATCGTCGACGTCGGGGTGGATTGTCCCCCCGAACGCATCGTGACCGCAGTGAAGGAGCACGGTGCGCGTCTGGTCTGCCTCTCCGCCTTGCTGACCACCACCATGCCCGCCATGCGGGACACCATCGTTGCGCTGGATGCGGCAGGGCTTCGCCCGCGCGTCGGGGTGCTGGTAGGCGGCGCCCCCTTGACCCAAGCCTATGCCGACGAGATCGGGGCGGATGGCTACGCACCGGATGCCGCCAGCGCCGTGGATAAGGCCAAGGAGGTCCTGGCGCGCTTGGCCAGAGACTGATCATCTGACGATGGCCCCTGCAGCGCGGGCGTAGTGGGTGGAAACGCTCCCACCGGCAGCGATGGCCAAGCCAGGCTCGGATGGCGGCACCCCCCCGCGCTGCACCGTCGCTTCTACGGCACGTATGGTTTGACGTGCTTGGTGTGCAGGATGGACGCCACGTCTTGGATGTCCCATGCCATGTACTGGCTGACATCGCTGTTGGCCCGCGTCGACAGGTCCCAGACTTGGTGCTGACGCACAGCGAGCACTTTGCTCAAGGCCGGGTTGTGCTGTACCTGTCGGGCTGCGGCTCCTTGGGCGATGTCCTGCTTTCCGTTCACCGCCGAGGTGAGGATCACCGCGGGATCGAGCTTGACGATCTCGGAGCGGCCCGTCTTCACCCAGCCTTTGATCCCAGCGGCCGCGGCGGCATTGGTGCCCCCGGCGTCGGAGATCACCTCCCCGATGGTCGTGCCGCTACCGGCGATGTAGCCGCCGGTGTAGAAGATCACCCGTGGCCGCGGCAACCCTGCAACCGCCCGCTTCACGCTGGCCACCTCGCGCTGCATCGCAGCCACCATCCGCGCTGCGGCACCCGGCGCATCAATGATACGGCCGATGACGCCGATGTGCTGCTCGA
>DAHWHT010000185.1 GCA_027335515.1 Clostridia bacterium | reverse complement strand
GCAACCGCACGTAGGTACGGCGAATCCGGCCGAAACGCTCCTCGCAGACGGCACGCGGGACCGCCGTGTACCCCAGCGCCAGGCCGCGGCTGCGACACCTGGTCAGGATCTCGGCCACGGCCGCCGGTGTAAGCAGGGGCGCGTCTCCCGTCGCCACCACATACTCCGGATCAGCGGGCGCCAGGGCGCCCGCAGCGGCCAACCCGGCCCGCAGGGATTCCCACAGGCCGTCTCCAGGCGCGACCGCCGGAATGCCTTCCTGGGCGAGTTCGGCGGGACCAACGACCACCACGCCCCGCACCGGTCGAACCGCGGCAAGCGCTGCGACCACGTACCCGCCCATCGGCCGGCCCGCGATCGGAATCAGCGCCTCCCATGCCACTTCCGGGGCGCTTTCCGCCAACGCACCCCGATTGCGCCTGCCCGCCAGGACAATGCCGACCGGCACACCCATGCCCCCGATCCGGATGATTCCCCCTACAGCGCCCGACGCACCAGCCCCGGACGCAACCCGCCCGGCCAAAAACGGGTGGCCACCGCCCACACCCCTTCGGCGGCCAGGGCGGCCGCAGCCGTGCGCGCCCAGGCCAAAGAGGGGGCCAGGGCCCAAACGGCCGATCCGGATCCGGCGACCATCGCCGCGAACGCCCCGCGGGACATCAACCGTTCCAGGACCCCCCGCGTGTCCGGTCGGTCCACCAGAGCGGCCGGTTGCAGATCGTTAAACAACATGGCCGCCAACCCCCGGCGGCAGGCGGCCGGCCCGGCGGGTCGCGTCCACGGCGCGGGAAGCGCCGGGGTCCCTCTGGCCAAGCCAAGGCGGTCAAAGGCAGCGTAGGTGTTGGCCGTCGCGGCGCCTGCCCCGGCGCGGGCCAGCACCAGCGGCCAGGCGGGCAACGGCGGCATCCGACGCACCTGGTCGCCACGGCCGCAACCCAGGCCGGTACCGCCGACCAAGAAGAAGGGGACATCCGCGCCCAGGGACGACGCTACGGCCGCGAGCCGCTCGACCGGCCAGCGCAGCCCCCAAAGCCGATTACACGCCCAGAGGGCCGCAGCCGCGTCGGTCGAGCCGCCGCCCAGCCCGGCCTGGACGGGTATGCGTTTGTGGATCCGGATGGAGGCGCCGGCCGTGCACCCCGCGGCGCGACGCAGGGCGTCGGCCGCCTGCCACACCAAATTGCGGCGGCCTTCGCCAACCGCCAGGTCATCACACCTGACATGCAGGCACTCGTGGGGTCGGAACTCCAGATCGTCCCACAGGGCCACCGCCTGCAGCACGGTCTGGACCGCATGGTAGCCGTCCGCATCCCGGGGGCCCACGGCCAAGGCCAAGTTCACCTTGGCCGGTGCATGCACGCGGATCGCACTCCGCACCGGCGACCCCCAATTCGATGCGGGCGGCATGCACCGCCACACACCTGCGTCAGCTGCCGAGGCTGGCGGTAAACTGGACACGCTGCAAACCCTTTTGCCCACACAGACTCAACTCGACCAAATCCGTGAGCAGGTCCGCATAGCTGTACGATACCCGCCGGTACTGCTTGTCTTCGTCCAGAAGGATCACGAAGTGGCTGGCGTACGTGCGCTCGAGCATGCCCTCACGCTCGACGACCTTGCGCCGTCCGCGATTGGCCTTGACGAGAACCCTCTGCCCCACAAACGCATCCATTCGCCGCCGGATGTCGGAGAGAACCGTGTGGCCGGAGGCCATGTCTCCATCCCTCCCAAGCAGCGTCGATTCAGTATAGCAGACATGGCGGATGACGTCAAAAAGGGTGTCAGTATACCCAGGCCACCCCGCACTGTCAATTGGATCCTGTCGCCCAAATCGGCGAAGCATGTCGCGCCGCGCCAGGGATGGTCGCTACTTCGTGTACTTGTCGGCAACCTTGCTCGCGCCGTACGAATCGGGTTTGATCTTGGCGTCAAAGCCGCTGCCCGTGACCATACCCACGATCTCGCGGATGAGGGCGCGCGTGTCGCCCTGCTGGCCGATGTCGAGGTGGATCTCGATGTTCAACTGGGCGTGGCCGTTATGCGAGAGCCGCTCCGCCATGGACCCTGCCAATCCGAGGCTGAGGGACGTCTCAAACAGGATGCGCCGCCGCAACGAGCGCATTGGACGATGCGAGCGGCGCTGATAGAAATAACGGGCGCCTTTGCCAACCCGATGAATCACCACGGCCGTAACGAAGGAGGTCAACTGCTCCTTGGCCTGCGAATCCGAACCGATGATAAGCGTGTATGGATCCTGCGGGGCTTCCTGCACGAAGGCGACAATCTCACGAAACATACGGTCGAAGGACATCGGGCCCTTGGTCGGGCTGACGAACTCCATGGCGCGCCTCGACTTTCCCCGTCCCGCCCGCGTACGGTAGCGCCTCTATCCTATCACATGCCCGACGGACGCTCGGTCTGGCCGCGATCCGCCCACGCCACGGCGAGTCGGCCGAACTCGCTCAAATCCAAGGTCTCGGCCCGCCGCCCACCGTCCAGTCCCGCCGCGGCCAACAGGTCCACCGCCCCATCCCGCTCCAGACCCAGCCCCGCCGCGAGCGCATTGCGCAGGGTCTTGCGGCGCTGTCCGAAGGCCGCGCGCACCACCCGCCGCAGGTCCGATGGATCCGCCGCACAGGGCGGCACGCATCGACGCCGCAGGCGGATCGCCACGGATTCCACTTGTGGCGGGGGGTGAAACGCCGCGCGCGGCACCGTAAACAGCCGCTCCACCTCCGCATAGTAGTCGACGATGCAGGTGAAAGCGCCGTACGCCTTGCTGCCCGGCCCGGCCAACATCCGTTGCGCGGATTCCGCCTGCACGACGAGCGTCGCGGTGACCCAGGGAAGGCCGCCTTCCAAAAACGCGGCCAAAAACGGCCCGGTGATGTAATAGGGCAGATTGCTGCACAGCCGCCATGGCCCCTGGGCGGTGGCCGCGAGATCGCGCCACGACAGGCGCACCGCGTCCGCCCAAATCAGGCGCAGGTCGTCGGCCCACCGTTCGGGCTCGGCCGACGCGCTGGGCGGTGGGGGCACCGGACCGGCGCCAAGCACCTCCCACAAAGCCGGGCGCAGGCGACGGTCCAGTTCCACGGCCGTGACGTGCGCCCCCGTCGCGCGCAGCGCCCGCGTGAGCACGCCCACCCCGGGGCCGACCTCCAGCACCGGCACGCCAGGCCCCAGGTCCGCCGCTGCCGCCAGGCGGGCAACCGTCGGCGCATGCCACATGAAGTGCTGCCCAAGCGTTCGACCCGCCGCAAGCCGGTGGCGTTGCAGCAACTGTATCCATGCGGCCCGCGTGGGTTCGTCACCGGGACGGAAGCCGGGAGGCTGCGGGTGCTGGCTCACCGATGCTTCCTGACCGGCGTGGGACGGACGGACGGCATCCGAACGGCGCCGCTGTCCGTCCCAGCGCGTCCAGACGCATCCGCGCGACGGCGCACCGCCCGCCGATCCCCGCAGCAGGGGCCGTCGCCTGTCCATCCACGCGCGGAAACCGGCCGCCGCAAGGGGCACACGCCATACCTGGACCCAGCAGGACTCATATGGCCGCATTTTACCAGGCGGTCAAGAAAAGGCAACGCACCGGCGGATCCCCCTGCGGCGGCCCCCACGGTTACCGACACCCCCTGGGCCCGCCCCGGACCGCGGCCCGGGGATGCCCCGACGCGCCCAGCGCCGCCACTGCCGCGCCAACGACTCAGGACGCGGCCGCCGAACGTTGGAACAGCCGGCTGGCGTTGCGGGAGGTGATCTCCGCGAGCGCATCGGGGGACTCCCGGCGCAACCCGCTGAGGAAATCGAGTACGTGCACCACCAGGGCCGGCTCATTCCGCCGACCGCGCCATGGCACCGGCGCCAGGTACGGGGCGTCCGTCTCCAGCACCAGGCGGTCCGCCGGGCAGAGGCCCGCGGCCGCCCGCACCGCCTCCGTGCCACGGGCGAAGGTGATGAGGCCGCCGAATCCGAGGTGTAGTCCAAGCGCGACGGCCTGCTCCGCCACCTGTGGGCCGTGGGAAAAGCAGTGCCACACCCCGCCCCGCGGCGGCAGCCCTTCGGAGCGCAGAATCGCCAATAGATCCTCGACCGCGTCGCGCTCGTGCAGCAGTATGGGAAGGTCGAGCTCCCGCGCCATCTGAAGTTGGGTGGAAAACGCCCGTTGCTGCCGCTGGCGCGGGGCAAGGTCGTAGTGATAGTCCAGGCCGATTTCCCCGAGGGCGACCGCACCGCGCAGATAGGTCCGCAAGAGCGCGAAGCAGGGATCGTCGCCCCGCTCCGCGGCATGCGGGTGCAATCCGCACGCCACCCGCAACGGGAGCACGGCGGGGGCTGCGGCAAGAGCCGTCACCGCCGGCCAGGCGTCCGGGTCCGCGCCGATCATCACCACGCCGGCATTCCCAACGCTGCGAGCCCGGTCAAGCACCGCCTCCCGATCCGCCGCAAAGCGGGGGTCGGCCAGGTGGCAATGCGTATCCCACAGGAGACGAGTCGCGCCCCCGGAACCGTCCGGGAGTCTCCTCGGACCGTCCGGCGCCGTATCCGCCGATACCGCCCGCGGCGGGTCTGGCCGCCCTGCCTGCCGCGCACTCACCGCACCGCGTCCCCAGGCGCCACCGGACCGTCCGGCCCGATCAGGTGCAGCGCATCCGCACCGCCCGCGGCCAGCAGCATGCCCTCGGAGCGCACGCCGCGGAAACGGGCCGGCTTCAGATTGGCCACCACCACCACCTGCCGTCCGAGCAAGGCCTGGGGGGCGTAGTGGTGCGCGATCCCCGAGACAATCTGCCGCGCGCTCGCCTCCCCCAGATCGACCCGCAGCACCAGGAGGCGGTCCGCGCCCTCCACGGGCCTGGCATCGACAATCGTCCCCACCCGCAGATCGATCCGCTCCAGGTCTTCCATGCCGACCGGGGTCGACGCGGGTCGCTCTGGCCGCGCCTGTGCGGCCCCGGGGCGCGGCCCCGCGGCCGGCCCCGGACCAAAGACCGGATCGACGCGGACGACATCCGGGTCCAGGCGCGCAAAGAGCGCCTCCCCGCGGCGGACCTCGGTGCGCGGCGCCAGCCCGCCCCAGCGCAGGTCGTCCCAGCCGGCGTCCACGACGACGCTCGGGGACAAACCCAACTGACGCGCAATCTCGGCCGGCGCCTCAACCAAGAACGGCGACAGGCCCACGGCGAGAATGCGCAGTACTTCCGCCACATTGTACAAAACCGCGTTGAGCCGCTCCCGCTCTCCACGGCGCACCAGGTCCCAGGGGGCCTGTTCGTCGATGTACTTGTTGGCTCGGGCGCAGAGCGCCAGCATGGCGGGCGGTCCCTCGTGCAGGCGCAACCCCTCCATGGACCGCTCCAGGGCGTTCGCCGCGGTCACCGCGGCCGCCGCGAAGCCATCGTCGGATCCCGCCGGCGGCTCGGGGATCCGCCCGTCGCAAAAGCGCTCCACCATCGCGACCACCCGGTTGAGAAGGTTCCCCAGGTCGTTGGCCAAATCCGAGTTGAACCTCTTGATAAAGGAATCAGGCGTAAAGTTGCCGTCGTTGCCGAACGGGGTCTCCGCCAGTAGGTAGTAGCGCGTCGCATCCAACCCGAAGCGTTGCCGAAATTGCAGAGGATCCACGACGTTCCCGGTCGTCTTGCTCAGCTTTTCCCCGCGCAGGTTCATGAAACCGTGCGCAAAGATGGTCCGCGGCAAAGGAAGCCCGGCGCCCAGGAGCATCGCGGGCCAGATAATCGCGTGAAAGCGTGTAATGTCCTTGCCGATCAGGTGCACATCCGCCGGCCACAATCGGGCGAACCGGTCCGGGTCCCACCCGAACCCGGCACCAGAAAGGTAGGTGATCAGGGCATCGAACCACACATAGACGACCTGGCCCGCGTCCCACGGCAACGGCACACCCCAGCCCCTGCCGGCGCGGGAAATGGAGACGTCCTCCAATCCCGTGCGCAGCACCATGCGAACTTCGTTGCGCCGCGCCTCCGGCTGAATGAACTGCGGGCAGGCGTCCAAGTGCGCAGCCACGGCATCCCCGAAGGCCGACAACCGGAAGAACCAATTCTCCTCCTCCACCCGCTCCACCGGGCGGTGGTGCACCGGACAGTTGCCGTCGTCGACCTCCTTTTCGGTGACAAACGCCTCACACGAAACGCAGTACCACCCTCGGTAAACACCACGGTACACATGCCCCCGGTCGTGGAGGCGCTGCACAATCGACTGCACGGCGGCCTGATGGCGCGGGTCGTCGGTCCGCATGAAGCGGTCGCAGCGGATACCCAGGGCTTCCCAGACGGACGCGAATACCGCGGCCATGCGTGCGCAGTACGAGGGGGCGGACTCGCCCCGTTCCTGGGCCGCGCGCATGACGTTTTGAGAGTGCTCATCGTTGCCCAACAGGTAGAAGGCATCCCGCCCGCGCAGGCGCTGGTAGCGGGCGAGGGCGTCACCGGCCACCTTTTCGTACGCATGCCCAATGTGGGGGGCCGCGTTCGGGTAGTCGATGGCCGCCGTAACATAAAACGACTTTGGCCCAGGTAGCGCTGCCTCGTGCTCCATGACCGCGAGTCCCCCCGGGCCACCGCGTGGCCATCCTTACCATGCCCCGCAGGGCTGGAAACGGCGGATCCTCAAATGCTAGCCTCCCAGCCCCCGGCGCGTCAAGAACATTCCACCTAGATCCAGATCCGGCGAATGCTTACAAACCACACTTGCCGCTTACAGTCAAAGCTGGTATGGTTGGGAAGATGACGCATTCCGGGGGTGACTGGTCGTGATGAAGTCCACAGGGATCGTGCGCAAGGTCGATGAATTGGGCCGGGTGGTCATTCCGATCGAACTGCGGCGGACATTGGACATTGCCGAGCGCGACTCCCTGGAGATTTACGTCGACGGAGACAAGATCATCCTGCGGAAATACGAACCCGCCTGTATCTTCTGCGGCAACGCCGAGACCGTCGAGAACTTCATGGGCAAGAACGTCTGCCACGACTGCATGCAGGCGATGCAGTCCAAAGCCGTGTGATTGGGCGAACACGGGAGCCCGCCCGTACCGCGTTGCGGCCGCCGGGCCCCATCCGGCCCCGGACGGCGGCGCGGGAGCTAACGATCGGGGGGGGCCGGTTGGACCGCCCGCCGATAAAGCTCCCGTCGTGACAGACCGGTGTCGCGTGCCACGCTTGCAACGGCGGCGGCCAACCCCGTGCCCGCAGACCGAAGTCCGTTGATCCGCCCCAGGGCGGAACCCCATTGGGTCTCGTTGTCGGCCACGGCCACGGCCACGTCGGCCTCGGCCCCTTCCACGCACAGCGTGACCTCGCCGCGCACCGTGCCCGCGGCATACCGCTCGGCGAGTTCCTGCGCCAAACCGCGCACCACTTCCTCGTGCACCTTGGTCAACTCGCGAGCCACGGCCACGCGCCGGACGCCGAATCCCGCGGCAACGATCGCCTGCAGGGTGGCGGGCAATCGGTGCGGGGCCTCAAACCAAACGGCAGTGAGGGGGCGCGCCAACGCCGTGCGGAGGGCTGCGGCGCGTTCTCCCGATCGACGCGGCAGGAAACCATAGAAGGCGAACTGGTGCAGAGCCAGGCCGGAGAGCGCCACGGCGGCCACCACCGCGCTCGGACCGGGCAGCACGTGCACGGGCACATCCGCTTCAATCGCCGCCCGCACAAGATGGAAGCCAGGATCGGCAACGGTCGGCATGCCGGCGTCCGTCACCAAGACCACCGAGGCGCCGGACCGCACCCGCTCAAGGGCCGCCGCCGTCCGCTCCCGCTCGTTGTGGTCATGAAAGCTTCGCAGGCGCCCCGCCACGGGCAGCCCGTAATGGTGCAGGAGGCCGGCGGTGCGCCGCGTGTCCTCGGCGAGGATGAGGTCCGCCGCCCGCAAGGCCGCGACCGCGCGGTACGTAATGTCGCCGAGGTTACCGATCGGAGACGCGCACAACTGAAGCGACCCGCTCATGGCCTCAGCCTCCGTGCCCACCGCACGCCCCGCCACAGCCACCGCCACCGCCGTCCTGGCAACCGTTGTGCGAAAACACCTCGTCCGCCGCGAACCACGTGGGCACGTCCTCCAGGAGGATCTGGACTTTGCGTTCCGGGAGGTTGAGGCCGACCACACGCCCTTCGCCCTGCGCCGTATACACGGTCACGCCGAGCCCAGGGAGATCGCGCTGGCCCTCTTCATAGTTTTCCAGCTCATAGCGCAGGCAGCACTTCAATCGTCCGCAGACGCCCGCAAGCTTGCCGGGATTCAGGGCAAGGTTCTGCAGCTTCGCCATCTTGATCGAAATGGGCTTGAATCCGGTCAGCCACCGGGAACAACACAGCCGCTGGCCGCAGGGACCGTAGCCATCCAGCAGCTTGGCCTCGTCGCGTGGACCAACATGGCGAAACTCCATCCGGCAACGCAGTTCCGCCGAAAGCTCCCGCACCAAGGCGCGCAGCTCCACCCGCTGCTCGGATGCGTAGTAGATCGTCAGCCGCCGTCCGTCAAGCGACGCATCCGCATCGACGAGGCGCAGCGCCAGCTTGGTGTCGCGAATCCACATGCGACAGCGCTCGAGGACGGCCGCCGCCCGGACCTGGGCCTGGGCTTCCCGGTCAAGGTCTTCCGGCGTGGCCTTGCGCAAAACCCGACGCAGGGGATGCGTCACGTCCTGGTCGGCCCGATCCGATGCTTCCACGACCACGCGGCCAACGCCTGGCCCGTTGGCGGTCTCGACCACCACCTTGTCCAGACGCCGCAGGCCAAGACCAACGGGATCGAACTGGTACATCTTCCCGGTCTCTCGAAAACGAACCCCTACAACCGTAGGCATGTAGGAGATTTCCTCTCTGCGAAATCCAGCTGAAGCAGCGGCGCCAAGCGTAACCTTAACATGTCAGCTTGAGCTGGCGCAATCGCAAAAGCAACACCTGCCAGTTAAGCACGGCATTCACATTCGCGGCGGCAGCATCTACGGCCGCAAGGCAACATTGGGCAGCGTCCGCCAGCCAGCGAACATCTCTTCCAAGGGCCTGTGCCTGGCGGATGTCGGCCGCATGCTCGGGGCCGCCAATCTGTTCGGCGGGCAAGGCGTGGGCCACCACGCCGGCATTGCGCAGAAGCATCAGGGCCGCCCAGGGCGAGATCCCGCCCGCGGCCAACTGGGTCGCCGCCGCCACGATTGCCGCCGGGGTCTTTGCCGTCAACGCGTCCACCAGCAGGCCGCGGGCGTCCGCTCCCTCCGCCGGCCCCTTGACCGCCGCGCGCGCCAGGCCGGGAAGCCCGTCGCAACAGCGGGCGGTGAGCCCACGCACGTCCGCGGCCATCTGGGGACATTCGCACGCGAGCCACGCATCGATCTCCGCCACCGGCACGGGGTGCAACCGCACCACCACGCACCGCGATCGCAACGTCGGTTCCATGGCTGCGGGGTGGTCCGCCAGGAACAGAAAGAGGGCCGCGCCGGGCGGCTCCTCCAGCACCTTGAGCAGCGCGCCGGCCGCGGCTCCGGTCAGCCGCTCACAGGCCTCCACCACAAACACCGAGAGTCGGCCCCGTGCGGGGCGCCGGGACGCGTGTTCCCGGAGGGCACGCGCCTCGTCGATTCCAAGGCGAACGTCGGTGCCCAGCCAGCGCACGTCGGGATGAACACCCCCAAGCGCGGCCACGCAGGCGGGACACCGCCCGCAGGGTCGGACGGCCTCGTCCGCCTCGCACTGCAATCCACAGGCGACGTACTCCGCCACCATGCCCTTGCCGATACCGGGGGGACCAACGACAAGGTAGGCCTGCGCCAACCTCCCGGCACGCGCAGCCCCCAGCAGAACGCGCAGGGCAGCCTCCTGGCCAAGCGGTCGGCGCATCCCTGTGCTTTCGCCCGCCATCCCCGCCTCCCAGCCGACCGTCAGATCTTCTCGAACCGATCCACCGAGAGCACGAACACCGTAGCACCGCCCACCTGGACTTCCACAGGGTAGGGAACATACGACTCCGTCGCACCGCTCAGCGGCGCCAACGGCGTCACCAGCTGCTCTCGAGACCGGCACGTTTCCCGCACAATCGCGAGGACGTCGTCAAGCCGCTCGTCCTCCACGCCAATCATCAGCGTGGTGTTGCCTTCCCGCAGGAATCCGCCCGTACTGGCAAGCTTGGTCGCGCGCAGCCCGCGGGACAGCAACCCTTCCAAAAGATGCAGCGCATCCTTGTCCTGGACGACCACCATCGCGAGCTTCACGGTGCCCCCCCCCCAACCCGATGCTCCGCATCCGCACCCCGCCAGAGTCCGCACTCCTCCAGCAACGGCCGCACCAGCGCCCGGAGCGCTTGCTGAACCGCTTCCGGCGGCCGCGCGGCGTCAAGCAGCCGATACCGGGCTGGGCACGCCTCCACCAACCGCAGGTACGCCTGCCGCACACGCTCATGGTAGTCCTTCGGCCGACGCTCGATGCGGTCCGCGCCCCCCCGCGCCGACCGCCGCGCTTCGGCGGTCTCGCGCGGGACATCCAGCACCACGGTGAGGTCCGGGCGCCGCCCCCCGGTAACCGTTTCGTTCACCCGCCGGACAAACCCCACATCCACCCCGAGCCCATACCCCTGATAGACCACGCTGCTGTCGGCAAACCGGTCGCAGACCACAACCGCTCCGCGCGCCAACGCCGGGGCCACATGTTCACGCACCGCCTCCGCCCGCGCCGCGGCGAACAGCAGTGTCTCCGCTACGGGTCCCATCCCCGGGCCTTGCGGATCCAGGAGCAGGGCGCGCAGCCGCTCGCCGAGCCATGTGCTTCCCGGCTCCCGAACCACCACGGACGCGATCCCACGGTCACGGAGCCAGGCCGCCAAGAGCCGACCCTGCGTCGTCTTGCCGCAGCCCTCGCCGCCCTCAAGCGCAACCATGCAACCCTGCGCCATCTTCGCCCACCCTGCTCCAACGCACGACCGTGTGCTTGCTTCGCCCGCCGCCCATGCAGGTCCTGCCAACCCTCCGGCCACCACACCCTACCAGATCCGCTCACCCAACGCCGAGGCGACAAGGTCAACGGCCACTCTTGCCGTGCGGTTGCGTTCGTCCAGAGCCGGATTCACCTCCACCACGTCCATGCTGCCCACGAGTCGGCTATCGGCGAGCATCTCCATCGCCAACTGCGCCTCCCGATACGTGAGACCACCCGCCACGGGCGTGCCGACGCCCGGGGCGAACGTCGGATCCAGCACATCCAGGTCCAGGCTGACATGGATCCGCTGGGCGCCGCCAAGGCTCGCCTGCGCCAAGGCCTCGCGCACCACCTCCGCCATGCCGCGCTCGTCGATATCCCGCATGGAAAAGACCTTGATGCCCGCGTCCCGCAGCAATGCCGCCTCCCCCGCGTCGACGCTGCGTGTGCCGATCAAGACGACCTGCCGCTCCATCACGGACGGCCCGCCGGCCACCGCGACCAGCCCCGGTGCTCCGCGGCCGCAGGCGGCAGCCAACGGCATCCCGTGGGCGTTTCCGGACGGGGTCGTACGCGCGGTGTTGAAGTCGGCGTGGGCGTCGATCCAGACCACACCACCGGGCCCCCCCGCCAATCGCCTCCCCGCCAGAGAGCCCAGGGCGAGGCTGTGGTCGCCACCCAGGACGAGCGGGAAGGCGCCGCGGCCCAGGGCGTCCGCCACCTTCCGCGAGAGCCCCGCGCAGACCTCGACGATCTCCCGCAGAAAGCGCACCTCCCCGCCCCCGTCACGGCTCTCGGCCACAGGAACCTCCACGTTACCCAGGTCCCGAACCTCCAGCCCCAGAGCCGCCAGTCGCTCGGCCAAGCGCGCACAGCGGATCGCACTGGGGCCCATGTCCGTACCGCGCCGCGCGGCACCCAGGTCGACCGGCACGCCAATGACCTCCACCCGCACGGCCGCACCCTCCCCACTCCTCCACAGGTTGCCCACCCGGCGGGAAACGAAAAAAGACCCTCCCCCGATACCGGAGGAAGGCCCAGTTTATAGGTTGGCTCCTGGTGCAGGATTCGAACCTGCAACCCTCCGGTTAACAGCCGGATGCTCTACCGTTGAGCTAACCAGGAATAAGACCGCGGACCACCGCCGCACGACCGAGCATACCCCACCGCGGCCGCCGCGGTCAACGCGGCGGGGGGCCAAAGCGAACGGGGCCGGTCCCGCCAAGGGACCGACCCCGTCAAAGGTGTTCCGGCAGCGACCGACTCTCCCAAGCGGCTTCCCGCTCAGTACCATGGGCGCTGGAGGGGGGCACGGCCGTGTTCGGGATGGGAACGGGTGGAACCCCTCCGCCATAGCCACCGGAACTCCGCCGCGGTATGCACCGC
>DAHWHT010000182.1 GCA_027335515.1 Clostridia bacterium | reverse complement strand
GGCGAGGCCGGTGACCGGCAGGGCGGTCAGGGCTGTATCGGGGTGGATGCGGTTGAAGGGGTCCCAAGCCACCGGCTCTACGGCGGCCGCGCTGGTCGCCATGGCGGGCGCCTCCCTATTGATGTGTAGGGACGGGCGGGGGGTGGTCAGACCCCCGCCCTGTGCGCCTCCGCATCGCGCCGGAGCGGGCCCCCGAGGAGCAGGGCCCCCTCCGGGTCGCGGAGGTTGGCCTGCTGGGCGAGCAGGTCGGCCCAGGTGCAGGTGACCCGGTAGCCGGCCAGGGACCGGACCCGGAGGCCGCTCGTGGTGATGGCCTCCACCGTCCCCTCACACTTCCGCACGCGGGTTTTCCGGCCGGCGTCGGGGTCGGTCCACCGCATGACTGCCGCCGTGCCGGGCGCAGGCGCCGCCGCCTTCAGCGCTGCGATGCGGGCCGCTCCGCGCTCTCTAACCACCTCGACCATCGCGGCCTGTTCGGCCTGCCGGGCCAGGCTGTGCCAGTCCGCTATCTCACCTGGGCGCTCGTCCGTGTCGTGCCGTGTGCCCCAGATGTCGAGCATCTTCACTGCCATCGTGCGACCCGCCCTTCGTTGAATCTCTATTACTATGATAGCATTACCGCTCACAGAAAACAATGGGTTCTGGGCAAAAAACCTGCTCCAAAGTCGATCCGCCGCGCGCCCGAACCCGGCCGAGGTCGGACCAGCTCAAGCACTCCCGATACCCTGCGGCCCACTGGAGGACCACCCCCGCCGGGCCCGTCGCCACAATGCGCGCCCGGTGGCCACCCACCGTCACGATCTGGCCGATAGCCTCCCGGACTGCCAAGCGACCAGCCGCGAGGCTCCGCGCCACCTGGGCCTCGATGCGCCAAGCCGCCCGGCGGTCCAGCACTTCCTGCCAGCCCGGGTGTACGCCTGTGCCGGGAATGTCGTCGCTCAGCCGAGAGCAAGACTCCGTTGCCCAAAGCCGCTCCTCGTCCGTCACCGCACCCGCCCCCTGCCTGTATCGCTATCATAGCAATAAGAAGGGTCAAAGTCAAGGGGCTGCGCTCAATCCTTGCGCAACCCCTCGGCAAGCAACCGTTGAAGCGCGTTGTGCTGGGTGGTGTACCAGCGGTAGGCCAGGTCGCGGGCGAGATCGGCCGTGTCTTGGTCGGTAGAAACGGTCGTCCAGACCACCCCGCCCTGCGGGTCCCACCTCACGCGATGCGCCGGCCGGTCTTCGACGCGGGGCAACCCCCGTTCCCGGAGTCTCTCGACGCCCATGCGCAGCAGGTCATTGACCACGGCGCTCAGCGTGGCGTTGCCCTCCCCGGCGGCCGCCTCGACGGCCCTCATCGTCGGCTCGTCCAGCGCTAGTTTGATCGTCGTCCGTTGTCCGCTCTCGGCCGGCTTAAACCGCCTCTGTAACAGCCGTGACGCCCCCTGCCAGTAGTGACCATGGCTTCTATCGCTACCATAGCATTTCTGGGGCCGATCTGTCCCTACCCCCCCGACCGGCCCGTCGGCCCAAATGATCGGCACACCGATCTGCCCCCTTCCCCCCTGGTGGCCTGCCGCTCAGAGCATCACGCCGCGAATCCGCCGCAGCCCCGCCCAGTCCGCCGGGTCGCCCACCACGGCCCGCAGCCGCCGACGGAACGCCCGCCGTGCGCGGACCGCCTGCGTCTCGCGCACCCCCAGGACCACCAGCCCCACCGTCACGGCCAGAACCGTCACCATCGCTGCCATCGTTACCGCCTCCCCGCTGTCTGCAACTCCAGAATAGGCCGTGGCCGCCTTCCCGTGGTGCGGCCCCGGAGCCGGGGTGGTGTCGGTGTGGCGGGCAGTCGCGCTTCCGCGCCGGGAGGAAGATGGTCGCCTGCCCGTCGTTGGAGGCAGGCATCCCGGCGCTGTGGCCCGAATTCTTCACGTGGCGACGGCTATCAGGCGCGGGCCCCCCGGCCCCCCAGCCGCCACAAGAGAAACTACGCCTGCCGAGAGCGGGGAAGCGATGGCAACGTCCCTGGACATGAAGCCGTCTGCCATAATCGTCCAGCAAGGCAAGGTACTGGACTACATCGACGGCCTAACCCAGCGCACCGAGACGCCCGAGGAGCACGTGCGGCAGGAGATGGCTAAGTCGCTGGTGCGCGAGTACCGCTACCCGAAATCGCAGATTGGCGTCGAGGTCCCCCTTCACCTGGGTAGCCGAAAGCCCAGGGCCGATCTCGTGATCTTCTCGACAGACAAGGTGCGTACCCAGGAGAACATCCGTATCATCATCGAATGTAAGGCGCCAGCGATTAAAGTTGGGGACAAGAATCAAGGTATCGGCCAACTCAAGAGCTACCTGGACGCCTGCCCGAACACGATCTTCGGTATGTGGATCAACGGTCTGGATCGGGTCTGCTACCGCCGGGTGGAACGGGACGGCAAGCGCTTCTGGGAAGAGGTCCCCGACTTGCCACCTTTCGGCAAGGAGGATGAGGCCGAGGACCGGCCGCGCTTCGACCAGTTGAAGCCCGCAAGCTCGGATGCGCTACTATTCACGTTTCGCCGCTGCCACAACTTCATTGCGGGCAACCAGGGGTTGCAGAAACCGCAGGCATTCTGGGAGCTTCTCAAGCTGATCTTCTGCAAGATCCATGACGAGAATGGCTCGGAAGTCCAGTTCTACGCTAGTGGCAGCGAGCGTCACGGACTGAACGGCCCACTCAAGGTCAAACAGCGTGTGGACGGCCTCTTCCGTGAGGTTAAGGAGCAGTTCCCTCAGATCTTCAAAAAAGACGAAGAGGTCAACCTAGACTCCAAGATCGTTGCCTATCTCGTCAGCCAGTTGCAGATGTACACGCTGCTGGATAGCGACGTAGACGTGAAGGGGCGCGCCTACGAGGAGATCGTCGGCTCCAACCTGCGAGGGGATCGGGGTGAGTTCTTCACGCCTCGCAACATCTGTAGGATGGCTGTTCTGATGCTCAACCCCGGAGAACGACAGCTTGTCCTTGACCCAGCATGCGGCACTGGTGGCTTCCTCATCACAGCCATGAACCACGTCATAGACAAGATTGAGCGAGAAGAGCGGATGAAGTGGAGGAGCAATCTGGAAGCAGCGCGCAAGTCCATTCGAAGCCGCATAGCTAACTACGCCCAAAAGTTCATAGTCGGCATCGACTTCAACCCGGACTTGGTCAAGGCATCCAAGATGAATATGGTCATGAACAATGATGGCGTGGGTGGGTTGTTCCAGGCCAACTCGCTTGAAAACCCTGCCAGGTGGCGAGACGAAGACCTTCGGCGTCGGGCCTTACCCGGTACAGTAGACATCGTGTTTACTAATCCGCCGTTCGGTTCCAAAATCCCTGTAACTGATCCGAGCATCTTGGAACGCTACGACCTGGGTCACCGTTGGACATACGACGAGGCTAGCGACAAATGGACGATGGAGACCGCCCTCCACAAATCGCAGCCGCCAGAGATCTTATTTATCGAGCGGTGCGTTCAGTTCTTGAAGCCCGGCACGGGCCGAGCAGCCATCGTCCTGCCCGACGGCATCCTTGGGTCACCGGGTCTCGGCTACGTCCGAGAGTGGATACTGCGTAACACGCAGATCCTCGCCAGCATCGACCTGCATCCAGACACCTTTCAGCCGTTCGTTAGTGTCCAAACCAGTATTCTGATCCTGCAGCGCAAGACCCAGGATCAGATCAATCTGGAGACGGCAGTTGGCCAAATCAACGACTACGACATCTTTATGGCCGTGGCAAACCACGTCGGCCACGATAAGCGAGGCAACAAGATCTATGTACGGGACGAGCACGGAAACGAGATAGTGGCCGAGTCTGAAGAGCAGACCTGGGACTTTGAGAACGGCACAAGAATCGTGCGAAACCAAAAGGTGTTGAAGAAGATTGAGGACGACAACACGCGGCAGATTGCAGAGGCCTTCAGGCAATGGCTGAGCGAGCACGATCTATAGCGGCTCAGGCCGCGCCTAAATCGGCCGACTGGCCGTGGCATGTCCCGACCATCGGTACCGTGCGCGCCTCCCTCCTACAGGAGGGCCAACGGAGGATGGAAGCCGAGACGTACCTGACGGATGGGTACGGCGTCCGCCAAGCGTTAGAGGCGAAGTCCGCTGGTTGGGTGCGCTTTGGCCAACTCGCCGCGGTGTCTGCGCCGCCCCGAATCAAGCAAGTCCTCGTGTCGCCAGAGCATGGCGTCTCCTACTTGAACACCAGTCAGGTATTCGACCTGCGCCCCGCACCCCGCAAGTGGCTGGCGATGAGCAAGACGACGAAGGCAGAGGCCCGGCTCGTAAGCGAAGGCACCATCCTCGTTATGGCGTCAGCAACGGTTGGCCGCGCTATCGTAGCAACCAAGGCGCACGAAAACGCGATCATCTCGCACCACTTCATGCGGGTGC
>DAHWHT010000178.1 GCA_027335515.1 Clostridia bacterium | reverse complement strand
TCGGTGCCAAGATCGGCGCAAGGGTTAACATGCTTCGCAATGGTTGTTGCGGAGGCGGCATGGGCTACCTTATTCCTCTGATCCTTACCGGGAACGGCCCTGATGTTTACACGGGGTGCTGTGAAGACTTGGCAGGGTTTGTGAGCCAAGGCATGCTGCTCAACCTGGATTCCTACATCCAGCGCGACAACATTAACCCGGACATCTGGTCTCTGAATCAGTACCGCGGGTTCACGTTTCCCGGCGGACAATATGCCCTGCCTGTGTATGCGGGCCCTCATGTGTTTGCCTACGACCAGACTGTGTTCGACGACTTGGGCCTACCCTATCCCGACGATGCATGGGATTATGTAGAGGCGGCAAAGACTTGGAGGGCTGTGACAGCTACCAAAGGCGCACAGCATCGGTTCGGTGCTCAGATAAGCTGGTTCAATAACTACTGGGAAGGGCCCTATCTGGTAAGGGGCTGGGGCGGGCAGGAAATGAATAGTGCTCACACCCGCTGCGAGTTGGATTCTGGCACCGCCACCGCCGCGATGTCTTGGTTGTACGGATTGCTGGATGAGAAGGTCTTGTCCACGCGCGATGTAAACCCGTGGCCGCTCGGGGCAGAAACGGTCTTTGTGACCCAGTGGGGCGGCACGATTGGCTATGACGCATCGTCCCTCCGTAACAATTACAAGTGGCGGTATATCCCCTATCCCAAGTGGCCGGTGCGGCATGCCACTGACATGAATATAGACTTTTATGGCATCAGTTCCCATACGAGACATCCAGAGTTGGCGTGGGCGCTGCTCAAGGAGGTCTCTGGTCCTGGGACCTATTGGCAAAGGGCTATCACGATGCGGGTCACACTGACACCCCCATGTCTCAACAGCCTGTGGGAAGAGTTCATTCGTATTGCAGAGACAGTGGCGCCACCCCTGAAGGGGCGCAATCTCCAGGCCTTCATGCACACCGCGCTGAACGGGTGGGGCTACACGCAGCAGTACTACCAGTACGAGCCGGTCCAGGCGGATGCAATTCTAGGAGGCTACCTGACAGAACTGTCCCAGCGAGCGCTTACTCCGGCCGCGGCCATGGCACAGGCGGCTAAGCAGGTTAATGCGTTGCAGGTGACGGGTGCCAGCGTCCAGGCTGCGCAAACCCGCGCGCTGGTGAGCCTGGATCGCGCTGTCGAAGCCGGCAAGCCATTCGCGGCGCCAGCGCAGAAGGGCTTGGGCAAACCGGCGTCGAGTCTGCCAAAGGGGTTCGTCACCAGCACGCCGTCCGGTCTCGTCACGCTGGTCGGCGATGGCGCGGATATATGGAACCCCACGACGAATTGTGTGTTCGCCGCTACGGAGACGACGGCACCACAGGCCGAGTTTGTATGCAGGCTGACGTCGCTGGTGAATGTTAATTGCCCACACCTTAGCCAGTGGGCGCAGGTTGGCCTTTACGCCTGCAGCGACCTGACGGACGCAGCGGCTGGTGTTGCCATCCTTGTGAGCGGCCAGAACGGGCTCATTTTTAAGACGCGACCTTACGAGGGCTCGTCCTGGGGTGCGGTCGGTGCGGCGTCACCCACGGCTCCGTCCGGTCTTATCGGCGGCCAGGAACTGATGGTGCCAAATACGGCGCCCGCTCCGAATTATCTCAGACGTCCCGTATGGCTGCGGTTGACGAGGCGCGGTCTGGTCTGGAGCGCGTTCAGTTCACTCGACGGCCAGAACTGGTCGGCCGCCGGGAGTCCTGGTGGTATCGAAATGGGAGGGGCTTGGGTGGGCCTGGTCGCGACGTCTCACAACGATTCGTTTGGGGGGAAAGGCTTGATCAGGGCCAGCTTCGACCACGTAAGTTTCAAGCTGATCGAGTTCGTGCAGATTGGTGCTGCGTAAGGCCCAGGGGATGAAGGCGCCTGCTGGAAGTGTACCGCCCAATACAATGGATTCGCGTTTGGCCGGGCAGGGTCGCGGGAGGTAGGGCGATTGTCCATCTTCATCAACGGCAATGGCATTGGTACCTTTGGCAGTCAGTGACGGGGGCGCGGGCGGGCCTGGGCGGCGAGCCTGTCCGGGCACCGCAGCGCGGTCGGCCGTAGGGTGGCCTGCGACTTGGTCCAGACTACGGTACGCTGCTCTCACCGGGCAGGCCTTGGCGCACCGCCCGTGGCTCGTCGGGTAGGTCTGGCGAGGGGAAATGGCATCGGTTCGGCCCCGAGGAATAGCCCGGGCAGCGATAACCGGGGACGCTGCTGCGCCGCGCCGACTGGTTCTTCCGCAAGGGGGACCACTTCGGCGCCACCAACCCCGACGACCACCGGACCACGAAGTGGATCACGGACCCGGAGAAGGTGCTGCAGAGCCCCTCCGCGGGAAACGAGATCACGTTCAAGGATGGCGTGGGCATGTTCGGGCCCTTCGCCCCGCGCGAGATCCGGGTGCCGCAGGGGGAGCGGGAGGGTATCCTGGCGTGGTGCCAGGAGAACGGGATTGCGGAGATCGGCGGGAGGGCGATGGGGGAGGTCGTGGTGGGGTGGTGACCGTTTTCCTGCTGCACCCGGATACCAGGGCATTAAAGTCCCGAACAGCCGGCGTACTGAACTGAGGGCCTACCCTCTGCCCGCCGGCTCGTCTCGGCCCTCCACCCAGTCTGTCCCGTCGTTGCGCGCTCTCTCTGTCTCGCAGGCGGGCCGGCGTCCCCCCCTCCGGCGTCGTAATCTCCTCTGTAGGCGCTTCTGTCCAGACCTTGAGAAAGCCCCTCACAGATTTGCGCCGTGCCCCGCGGATATGTAAAGGCAAATAGGCCCACACCGTGGTGCGGTCTATCAGCGAGGTGCTTGAGCTCGCAGTGGCGTCGGCTTCTGGACGACTGCGCGAAGCGCATGTCGACCTCGTTCTCGTCTGGCGGATAGACCGGATGCGCTCCCTCCTCGAGGCCGCCCAGACGCTGGAGCGATTGAGGGGGTGGGGGGGCGACTCCGCGCTACCAGGAGCCCTATATCGACACCACTAGACTAGCCCGCTCGGTGAGGCCGTCCTCTTCATCACAAGGCCTTCGCCCAGTTGGAACGCGGGATCCTGCGGGAGCGTAGGAAGGCCCGCATGGACCGGGCGAAGCGTGGGGGGGGCGCGTCGGGCGCCCGCCAGTGACGGCGCGGCCGGGGTTCGACAAGCGGTGGGCGGCAGTGTGCGCCGAACTGGGGGCTGGGCGCATCAGCCGGTCGAAGGCGGCACGGCGCTTGGACGGCGGGTATGCGACGCTGCTGCCCTTGCTCAACGACGGCGGTAACGTGTGTTGCTCTTCCTCTACTTCCTCTTCTGCCGTCTGATGGCTCCCACGCGGGGAATGCGAGTGCGGTCATCGTAAGGTTGTAAACGCCTCGGCTAGCATGGGCTGGGCGTGAATCTCTTGTCTGCGGGATTCCACTCTTAGCCTCTCGACGAGGGGGACATCTAGACGGCCCGAAGCCGTCTGCCCCGGAACGATCAAGAGCCCCTGTGCCACTAAAGCCTCCACATATTGGGAGATGGCTTCGCGCGGCACTCCGGCGTCCAACAGCACGGCATCGATATCCAATGACTGCTGGCGCGCCGCGGCCCCGGCGAGAGCCAAGACCACGTCATCCGCACTGCCCGGAAGCCCGCGCAGATACACCAGCCACGTGTCCAGGAGATAGCGTAGATATCGCTGGTGCCCAGAGAGCAAGTCCTCCGCTTCGACTTGCGTATGACCCGCATCGCGGGCGCGGAGCAGCGCATCATGCACCCATACCAGCACGTCCCGAGGCCGTGGAAAGACCCGCTTGACAATAAAGTCCAGGGATCGTTCCCCCTGAACCCGCGACACCACGAACTCA
>DAHWHT010000136.1 GCA_027335515.1 Clostridia bacterium | reverse complement strand
CCCTGCACACACCAAGACCGCAACGCTCCCCACGGGGACGCCGCGATGCGGGCGAAGGCGCACTGGCTCCGACGCTTCGGTGGCCCGACGGGCCCCTCCTCCCCCTCACCCGCTACGTCATGCTCGGGTCCAGGGCGTCGGGGCCCCCCGCCGGAAGATTCGTTAGACCTAGAGCCGGGCAGGCGGGGTTCTTGCGGATCAGGGAGAGAAGGCGGAACAGAGGCGGGCGGGTCAGGGGCGCGGCGCGCCGGAACGGGGGGGCAGCGCTCGTCACGGCCGACGGTGGACGCACGTGGCGCGGTGCGACGCTCCCGACCGCGACCTGGACGCATGGGTGCTGGGGGCCAGGCCGGCCTCGGCGCTCCGGCTGACCGAGGCGGCAGGCCTACACGGCAAAGCGGCGAACCGCCTTGCGAATCGTGATCCGTCCGGCCGACCACCGCGCTGGGGAGGGCATCCGCCATGGGTTTGAAATCCGAGGACGCAGACGCACTGGCGCGCTTCCGCATTGCCATTCCCTCGTGGGGGTTTTCCCCCATGGGCACCCGGTTCGCCACGTTCCTCCTGGGCGACGAGGCCAAGGACGTGTACGGCCGCATCGACTGCGCGGTCGCGGTCCAACAGGCCACCGGGATCACGCCGGGGCTGGCCCTGCACCTGCCCTGGGACCGCGTCGACGACATGGCCGCCCTGCGCAGATACATCGAGGATCGGGGCCTGTATGTCGAGGCGGTCAACCCCAACACCTTTCAGGACCCGGTCTACCGCCTCGGCAGCGTGGCGCACCACGACCCCGCCGTCCGGGCCAGGGCGAGGGAACACCTGCTGTGGTGCGTCGAGGCGCAGCACGCCCTGGCCGCCCCGTACCTGTCGCTTTGGTTTGCCGACGGCTCCAACTACCCCGGACAGGCGGACTTCCGGCGCCGCCACGCCGACATGGTGGAATGCCTCGCCCCCGTGCACGCCGCGTTGCGGACGGGCGAGACCATGCTCGTGGAATACAAGCCGTTCGAGCCGGCCTTCTACCACACCGACGTCGCGGACTGGGGCACCGCGTTGCGCGTCTGCCAGCAGCTGGGGGAACGCGCCAAGGTCATCGTCGACCTCGGGCACCACTTCCAGGGCCAGAATGTGGAGTTCACCGTGGCCCTGTTGCAGCAGGCCCAGCGCCTCGGCGGCTTCCACCTCAACAACCGCAAGTATGCGGACGACGACCTGATGACGGGTGCCATCGACCCGTACGGCCTGTTCCTCATCTTCCGGGAACTGGTCAAGGGCGAGCGGCGCTACGCCACCCCGGTCGAATCGGTTTCGTATTGCCTCGATCAGTCCGCCAACGTCGAGGCCAAGATCCCCGCCATGATCCTTTCCGTCATGCAGACGCAGGAGGCCTTCGCCAAGGCGCTGCTGGTGGATGAGGCCGATCTGGAGCGCGCCGAAACCGAGGGCGATGTCATCGCAGCCCAGCAGGTGCTGCGCGACGCCTTCCTGACCGACGTGCGGCCCATGCTGGCCGAGTTCCGCCGCAGCCACAGCACCCCGGAGGATCCCCTGGCCCATTACCGCCTGCAGGCGGCGGCCGCGGGCCGCTAGCCGCGGCGCCGGTGCGATCCGCGGTACCGGAAAGGGGGCAACGCGGGTGGGCCGGGGGTCCGCCCGCCTGGAATGGAACGGCTCGCCCTGTTTGTCACCTGTCTGGCCGAACTGTTCGCGCCCCAGGTCGCAGAGCAGGCGGCGACCCTCGTCGCCCACCGCGCGCACACGGAGGTCGTCCTGATCGGCGACGGTTGCTGCGGCCAGCCCGCGTGGAACGCCGGCTATCCCGACGAGGCGCGGGCCCTGGCGCGACGGCTCATCCCGCGCCTGGAGGGGTACGACGCGGTCGTCGTACCCTCCGGCTCATGCGCCACCATGCTGCTGCGCTACTATCCCCACCTGTTCCCCGCGGATAGCCCCATGGGTCGGGCCGCCGCGGACCTGGCCGCACGCACCCACGAACTGGCCGCGTTCCTCGCCGCCCTGCTGCCCACAGACGGCGCGGCGCCCCCCGCGACCGTGGAGGACGGGACCGTCGCCTTTCATCCGTCCTGCCACTCCCTGCGCGGGGCACGCGTCGGAGACGCGGGCGAACGCTGCCTGGCGGCGGCGGGATGCGCGATGGCGCGGCAGGCGTGGGCCGACGAGTGCTGCGGCTTTGGCGGCCTCTTTGCGGTGAAGCAGGAACCGCTCTCGACCGCGATGGCCGACGCCAAGCTCAACAGCCTGATGGCAAGCGGAGCCGAGACGGTCGTATCCGGTGAACTGGGCTGCCTGCTGCACCTGGAGGGTCGGGCGCGCCGCCGCGGCTTGAGCCTGCGTTTCCGCCACCTGGCAGAGTGGCTCACCCAGGCCGACCCACCACCCGACCCGCCCGGGTCCACCAGCGGCGGCTGAGGCCGCCGGCCGCGCGGGTGCCGGGGTCCAACGCCGACCGAGCCCCGGCGGCGGGGTTGCCCAGCTGAAGGGAGGGAGCCGCGACGCCCCCGTTGCCTGCGGACGACGGCCTGCGCGCGGCGTGGTTATGAAGCAGTTCCGGCCGGCGCCGCCCGACCTCGGGGAGGCCGTGCGCGGCACCACCGATCACCTGGCGGCCGGACGCCTGCGCGCCCTGGACCACCTGCCGGCGGCGGACGAGGCCCGCCAACGCGCCCGGGAGGCGCGCGCCCGTGCCATCGGACGGCTGGACCAAACCCTGGAACGCTTCACGGCGGCGGCCCGGGCCAACGGCACCCAGGTGCACCGCGCCGCCGACGCGGCCGCCGCCGTGCGCATCGTGCGCGAGCTGCTGGCCCAGGCCGGCGCGCGGCGCGTGGTCAAGTCCAAGTCCATGGTCACCGAGGAGATCCACCTGCGCACCCGCCTGGAAGCCGACGGTCTCGAGGTCGTGGAGACCGATCTGGGTGAATGGATCGTCCAACTCGCCGGCCAGATGCCTTCACACATTATCGTCCCCGCCGTGCACCTGCCGCGGGCGCGCATCCGCACCCTGCTTTCGGCCGTGGCGGGCAGGGACCTGGGCGACGCCACCGAGGGCCTGGCCTCCTTCGCCCGCGGCCACCTGCGCGCGAAGTTCCTCGCGGCCCAGGCCGGCATCAGCGGCGCGAACCTGCTGATCGCGCAGACCGGTTCACTGATGATCGTCAGCAACGAAGGCAACGCGCGGATGTGCACCACCCTGCCGCGGCTGCACATCGCGGTCGTCGGGGTCGAGAAGGTCGTGGACACCTGGGAGGACGCCCTGGCGGTGCTCGAGGTGCTGCCCCGATCCGCCACCGGACAGGCGATCACCCAGTACGTCTCCCTCATCAGTGGGCCAAGGCGGCCCACCGATTCCGCCGGCGACGGACCGGACGCCGTGCACGTCGTGCTCTTGGACAACGGCCGCTCGCGGCTGGTGGGCACACCGGCCGAGGAACTGCTGTATTGCATCCGCTGCGGGGCCTGCCTCAATGTCTGTCCGGTATACCGGACCATCGGCGGCCACGCCTACGAAACGATCTACCCCGGTCCGATCGGCGCAGCCCTGACGGCGAACCTCACCAACGGGCGCGCCGGCCGGGACCTGCCCTGGGCCTCCAGTTTGTGCGGGGCCTGCCGGGACGCGTGTCCGGTCGGCATCCAGCTCGACGATCAGCTGATCGCCCTGCGCGGCCGCTTCGGACACCCGGCGGGCGAGGCGCTGGCCATGCGGGCCTTCGCTGCGGCCGGAGGACGGGCGTCCGTCTTCCGCGGCGGCCTGCGCCTGGCCCGCCTGCTGCTGGGCGGCCAGCCCAGCGCCCGCCTGCCCGGTCCGCTGGACGGATGGACGCGCAGCCGCGACCTGCGGGGCGCCGCCCGTCCGCGCCGCCTGCGGCGTCTAGCGGCACCCGCCCCCGTCCCGGCCGCACCGG
>DAHWHT010000099.1 GCA_027335515.1 Clostridia bacterium | reverse complement strand
CTCGGCCCGGCGCGGCGCGTGAGCCCCGCCGGGTGCGCACCGCAGAGGCGGCCCGATGCGGTAACCGACAGCGGATTGCGGCGTCGGACGCGCCGCGTCCCCGCCAATGGCGCGGGCGCAGTGGCAGGACCACAGGTTGGCGGCCCGAAGCTGTGCCCAACCGGGAACCCGCGCCGCGGGACGGGAAGGGGTGCCTGGTCGATGTACCAAAAGCTGCTCATCGCCAACCGCGGCGAGATCGCCGTGCGCGTGATCCGCGCCTGCCGCGAGTTGGGGATCCGCAGCGTGGCGGTGTATTCCGAGGTAGACAAGGATGCGCTCCATGTCCGCCTCGCGGACGAAGCAGAACCGATCGGACCCGCTCCCGCCACCCAGAGCTATCTGAACGTGCCCGCCATCCTCCAGGCGGCGGCACGCAGCCATGTGGAAGCCATTCACCCCGGCTATGGCTTTTTATCGGAGAACGCCCACTTCGCGGCGGTCTGCAAGACGTGGGGGCTCGACTTCGTGGGGCCCGAACCCGACACCATCGAGCGCATGGGCAGCAAGACGGCGGCGCGCCAGCGCATGCAGCAGGCCGGGGTACCGATCATTCCCGGCACCCCGGGTCCGTGCGGCCTGGAGGAAGCCCTGGCGGCCGCGGAGCGCATCGGCTACCCCGTGCTGGTCAAGGCGGCGGCGGGCGGCGGCGGGCGCGGGATCCGCGTGGCGCGTTCCGCCGAGGAGTTGACCAAGGTGTTCGGCGCCGCCGGACGGGAGGCGACCGCATCCTTTGCCAACGCGGAGCTGTATCTGGAGCGCTACCTGGATGCCCCGCGCCACGTCGAATTTCAGATCCTTGCCGACCGCCACGGCAGCGTGCTGCACCTGTTCGAACGCGACTCGTCCATCCAGCGCCGCCGCCAGAAGGTACTCGAAGAGGCGCCCAGCCCGTTGCTGACCCCGGAGCTGCGTGCCGAGATGGCCGCGGCCGCCGTCGAAGCGGCCCGGGCGGTGCACTACATCGGCGCCGGCACGGTCGAATTCCTGGTGGATACCCAGGGCCGCTTCTACTTCATCGAAATGAACACCCGCATTCAGGTGGAGCACCCGGCCACGGAGTGGATCACCGGGTTCGACCTGGTCAAAGAGCAGATCCGCATCGCCGCGGGTGAGCCGCTTTCGATCACGCAGGCCGATCTGGGGGTGCGCGGCTGGTCCGTCGAGTGCCGCATCAATGCGGAGGATCCGGACCGCGGCTTCACCCCCTGCCCTGGGACGGTCACGCGCTGGCGGCCGCCCGCCGGCCCGTGGGTGCGGGTCGACGACGGTGCCTACGACGGCTACGCCGTCCAACCGTACTACGACTCGCTGCTGTGCAAGGTCATCACCTGGGGACGCGACCGGGACGAGGCGGTGGCGCGCATGGCCCGCGCCCTGGCGGAGTTTGAGGTGGAGGGCATCCACACGACGGTGGGCATGCACCGTCGGCTGCTGGCCCATCCGGATTTCAGGGCTGGAACCTACCACACGGGCTGGCTGGAGCAGGTCTTCATGGGTCAGGCTTAGTAGCGACACTATGTCGCCTGGGCCCGCCCGGGCGGCCGGGCGACGTGGGCGGCGGATGCGATCGACGGGGGAGGCGGCAGCGATGGGCGGGGTGCTCGACAGCTTCCGGCTGGACGGGCGGGTGGCGCTGATCACCGGCGGCTCGCGCGGTTTCGGGCGGGTGATCGCCGAGGCCTACGCGGAGGCGGGAGCCGATGTGGTCCTGTGCAGTCGCCAGGGCGCGACCGTCGAGCGCGTCGCCTCGGAGATCGCCGCCGCCAGCGGTCGGCCCGTGCGGGGCCTGCAGGCGGACGTCTCCGATCCGGCCGCCGTGGACCGGGTCGTGGGTACGGTGCTGGAAACCTGGGGGCACATCGACATCCTCGTCAACAACGCCGGCGTCAACGTCCGCCGCCCGATCGAGGAGATGAGCGACGAGGACTGGCGCACCGTGGTGGGCACCAATCTCGACGGCACCTTTTACTGCTGCCGGGCCGTGTCACGTCCGATGAAGGAACGCCGCTTCGGACGCGTGCTCAACATCTCCTCCATGATGGCCACGGCGTCGCTGCCGGGGCGCACCCCGTATACGGCGGCCAAGGCCGGCGTCACCGCCCTGACCCGCACCCTCGCCCTGGAGTGGGCCCCCCACGGCATCACGGTCAACAGCCTCTGCCCCGGACCCTTCCTGACCGAAATGAACCAGCCGGTCGTACAGAATCCCGAGCAATTCAGTTTCTTCCGCTCCCGTGTCCCACTGGGGCGCTGGGGCAACCCACCGGAGATTGCCGGACCCGCCCTGTTTTTGGTCTCGGATGCGGCGAGTTTCGTCACAGGCGCGACGCTGTATGTGGATGGGGGCTGGACGGCCCAGTGACGTCCGGGCGCGGAGCCGTCGGGAGGCGGGCACTCCAGTAGGCCAGCCCGGTGTAGATCGCGTAGGCGATCCGCTCCTGGTAGTCCGGTTGCGCGAGCCGTTTCGCCTCTTGGGGGTTGGACAAAAACCCAATCTCCACCGTCGCGGCGGGCATGTCGGTGTGGTTGAGGAAGTAGTGGTTGATGTGCTCGGACACCACCCGGCGCGTCCCGCCGACCACGCGCGCCAGTTGGGTCTGCAGCAGCAGCGCGAGTTCCTTGCTCTGTGGAAAGCGCTGGGGGTTGTAGAATACCTGGGCGCCACGCTCGCTAGGGCTGGAGAAATGGTTGGCGTGCACGCTCACCGCCACGTCGGCCCCCGCCGCGTTGATCCCCAGGACGCGCTGACGCAGGTGGATACGCCGCCGCTCGGAAGGCCCCTGGCTGGTGGTGCCGGCAACGGGGGTTTCGCCGGTGCGGGTCAAGACCACCACCGCGCCCGCGCGCTCCAACATCGCCGCCAGGCGCACGCTCACGCCCCAGACGACGGTGTCCTCGTTCAATCCGTTGGGCCCGAGCGCCCCGGGATCGATACCGCCGTGGCCCGGATCGATGGCGACCACCCGCCCGCGCAGGCTGTAGGCGGCCGCCGCAAGTCCCATTCCCGCGCGTACCCGCGCCCCGGTCCAGGCACCCAGCGCCAGCAGCAGGGCGATCGCCGCCGCCACGGCCGCACGGCGCACCCTTGCGGACCTTCCACGCGTGTTGCCAAGCGTCGCCTTGCGCACCGCGGCACCCCATGGCTGCAGGGAAAGCATCCCGCAGGGCACGTGCTATGCGGCGCGGAGCGCGGCCATGCGTGTCAGGCGTCGTCCCAGGCCCACCGGGTGAGTTCCGCCGCGCGCCGCCGGGGGCGCACGGGTGGCACCTCCGCGGGCCAGCCGAGGGCCACCACGGCAACGAGGGTCTGCCCCTGCGCAACCCGCACCAGGTCCTGAACCCCAGGGTCCAAGAGCAGCGGCCCGCCGAGCCAGGTGCCGGCCCATCCCTCGTCCCAGGCGCAAAGCAGCAGGTTTTGCACGGCCGCCGCGACCGCCAGTCGGTCGGCGGCCCAGGTCGCCGCATCGGCTGCCGCCGTCTGCCAGACCGCCACCGCCGCCGCCGCTTGGCCCAGGGGCTCCGCCGCTCCCTGCCCGGGATCCGGGGCACAGGCTTCCTCCAGCGCGGCGACCAGGGCCGCCAGCGCGCGCAGGGGGGCTCCGCCCAAAACCACAAAGCGCCAAGGCTGGGTCAGGCCGCGGTTGGGCGCCCAGATCGCCGCCTCCAGGCAGCGCGCCACCGCCGCCCGCTCCAGCGGCCGCGCCTCGAAGGTGCGCACGCTGCGCCGACTGCGGATCAGGTCGTAGGCCCGCACGCGACCATCCCCCCAAACGCAAAATGGGCCCCGGGCGGTCGTTCGCCCCGGGCCCACCCGCAACCCCGCCGCGCATCGGTCAGCGCTTGCTGAACTGTGGAGCCTTGCGGGCCTTCTTCAAGCCGTACTTGCGCCGCTCCTTGGCCCGCGGGTCGCGCGTCAGCATACCCGCCTTCTTGAGGACGGGCCGCAACTCCGCATCGACGCGGAGCAGGGCGCGCGCCACCCCGTGGCGCATGGCCCCGGCCTGGCCGGAGATACCGCCCCCGTTGACCCGGGCGTGCACGTCGTAGCGCCCCTCGCCCTCCGTCAACTGCAGGGGCGTGCGCACCATCAACTGCAACTGGGCCAAGGGGAAGTATTCCTCCAGGGGCCGGTCGTTGACCGTAATCCGGCCGTTGCCGGGCACGATGCGCACGCGTGCCACGGCCTCCTTGCGGCGACCGGTCCCCCAGTACTGGAGCGCAATCTTCCTCATCGGCGGCACAAGCGATCCTCCTTCGCGCCGAGCCGGTGGCCCGGACGGTACCTGCGATGACTACCGGACGACGGCCAGCACCTCTGGATGCTGGGCCGGGTGCGGATGCTCGCTGCCGGCATACACCTTGAGCTTGCGCAGCATGGCCCGCCCGAGCGGCGTCTTGGGCAGCATACCGCGGACCGCCAGCCGGATCACCGCGGCGGGATCCTTCGCCAGGAACTTGCGGTAGGAAACGGTCTTGAGCCCGTCCGGATAGCCGGTGTGCCAGTAATGGAGCTTCTGATCGAGCTTGCGCCCGGTCAGGGCCACCCGGCTGGCGTTGATCACGATCACAAAGTCGCCGGTATCCATCGACGGCGTGTACATCGGCTTGTGCTTACCGCGCAGCAGCGTCGCCACCTGCGTGGCGAGCCTGCCCAGCACCACACCGTCCGCGTCGATCACATACCAGCGCCGATGGATATCCTGAGGCCTTGCCGTATAGGTAGCCTGCAACCGATCCACCCCTTGCTCAACAGGGCGCGACAGCCCAGCCAGTCTACTGTTCGCAGCGCGCGCCGTCAAGGAATCCCTTGGCTGGGCAGCGCTGACGCATGAGTGGTCGAGGAGGGCGGATCGGAGGTGCGGGGAAGCGCAGGCGACGGTGCGTGACGCGTAACGGGGGTTCTTGAAGGTACGGTCTGCATGCTCGCAGCGGGTGGGCGCCATG
>DAHWHT010000097.1 GCA_027335515.1 Clostridia bacterium | reverse complement strand
GCGGTGGATGAGAGCGGCAGGCAAGGGGCGGCCACTGCGGAGGGCGGCAGCCCTTCTGACGGCGATGGTCGTAAGCCTGGGGCTGGCGGCGGCGCCGGCCGCGGCACAGAGCGGCAGCCTGTCCCTGCCGCCCGGCGTCTCCCTGCCCCCTGGGATGACCTTGCCATCCGGGGCACTGCCACCCGGGTTCTCCACGACCGGTGCCCAGCCCGGGGAGGTGGTCTCCTTCCTGGGTCAACTGCCCGCAAGCGAGAAAGACGCCCTGCTGTCGGGCCGCTGGCTGCCGGCAAGCCCGTCGGCCGCCGACGTCAAGGCGCTGTTGAGCGCCCCCTCCGGCGTGGTGCCGCCGGGGCTGCAGGGGGCGCTCCAGGCATTCGGGACGGCCACGGCCGGATCGGTGACGGCCGCCGCGGTCTCCCGGTTGTTGGCGTCGCCCTCTGGATCGCCGGCGCCCTTTCAGGACCTCGGCACCGCGCCGTGGGCGCAGCAGGCGGTAGATGCGCTCAGTGCGGCGGGCGTGGTCAACGGGGTGGGCGCGGGCGAGTTCGATCCGCAGGGCCACCTGACGCAGGAGCAGTTCGTCACCATGCTCATGCGCGTGCTGCACCCGGGCGCGGCGGCGCCAGCCCAGCCCGTCCCGGGCGTGGACCGTTGGGCGCAGGCGGCGGTGGGGCAGGCGCTGGCTTCGGGCCTGTTCGGCAGCGGGATCTCCCTTGACCCCACATCGCCCGTGGACCGGTACCAGATGATCACCCTGGTGGTCCGCGCGCTGGGGCTGGGATCTACGGTCCAGCAGCTCGCGGCGCTACCGACGGGCCTGAAGACGCACGGAGCGGTTCCGGCCTGGGCTCGGGGGCCGGCTGCGCTGGCGGCACTCCTGGGGCTCTTGAAGGGGGAGGGCAACGGCTACCTCGGCGGCCAGCAGTTGCTGACCCGGGCCGAGATCACCGTGCTGCTGGGACGCCTGCTGAACCTGCTGCACGAAAGCCTGAAGGCCACCCAGGCGGCGGCGATCTTCACCGTCGCGCCCTCGCCGCTGGATCCCGGCCAGGCGGCCACCATCGAGGGCCAGGGATTCGGCAGCACCGCCGGCTCCGTGCGCTGGACGCCCGCCGCCGCGGTCGCGGCTACGCCGACCGGATCCGGCGCCAGCGGCACGGCGCCGGATGCAGCCACGTCCGGTGGCCCCCAGGCGGCCTCATGGACCGTGCTATCCTGGTCGGCGGCGTCGATTCGGGTACAGGTGCCGGCCGGCACGGCTCCGGGCGGCGGGACCTTGACCCTGAAGACGGCAGATGGCCACCGAGCCAGCGCGTTTGCCCAGGTGCAGCGCTCCTCACCCCTGTCCTTCGCCAAGCCGGGGCCTGACGGCATGGTGAAGGTGACGGGTCGTGCCGGCCAGGTCTTCTACGTCAAAGCGACGGATGCGACCATCCTGGGTGGCTGGTCTTCAGCCCGACAGATGCGCTTTTTGAGCGGTATCGGACCCGTCCTGCAGCGGTGGAGCCAACACCCTGCCTCCGGCCTGACGGGCGGGGCGCACCTGGGCGGACCCCCGGGCCGGTACGCCACGGCCTTCCACGGCTCACCCCTGAGCGTGCGGGTGCTGCCCCTGGCCGCCACCGCCAGCACCACGGCCTGCGGCTCCGCCAAGACCGTCACGCAGGTGTACGGCCCGGGCCACCAACCCTTCGCCGCCTTCAGCCAGAACGAGAGCTACAACATCCCCAGCACCACGCTCGCGGGGGTGACCGTCTACTCCGGTGACGCCTACGGCTGGGCGCAGGGCGACCCCGTAAGCGGAGCGGGGGCGGAGATCGCCTGGGCCACGGGCATTGCCGCCGGCCGCACCGACGGCACGTTCACGGCCGACTACCAGGGCCAGGCCTGCCAGGGGCACACGGACGCGGTTACCGTGCAGGCCAAGGTGCTCACGGTGCAGGCGACCGACAGCGCCTCGCTGGAGGGTGCCGACTGCTTCCCCCTGTCGGTGTACCAGGTGCTCAAGCCCTCGCAGGCCAACCCGGTAGATACCACGGACCGTGTGTCGAGCTGCCTCAGCACCCTGTCCGCGGCGGTGGCGAGCATGCCGGAGGACGAGGTGGCCTCGGCGACGGCGCAGGGGCTGGCGGACCTATCCGACGCGGTCGACGGCGCGCTCACCGCCTTCAGTTCGTTCGAGGACGCGAGCGCGATCCCGGGCATCCTGGGAACGACGCAGGTGTCCACCTTCTCCTGGCAGGGGCAGCTCTCCGCCGGCGAATCCCTGGCGGTCCACCTGGACACCTCGGCCGTGGCCGGCAACTCGGGCTTGGGGGTCGGCCTGAGCAGGGTGCAGTGGGTGGCTCTGGTGCGCGTGCGCGAGTATGTGAGCGGCCGTGCGCCGGCCGCGACAGGCACGGCCTTCGTGCTCAAGAGCCCCAACGGTGTGGAGGGTGCCTGGCAACCCGTGGCCGACGCTCCGGCGGCGCCGCCCGTCTTCGCCTGTCCGGAGCAGGGGGTTACCGGGGTCGGGTTCCAGACACTACCGGGCCTGCCCTCCAAGGACGACGGCCTGTTGGTCAGCAACGCCGTGCTGGACCTCAGCCGCCTCACGCGCGACCCGTGGCTCGGGGGCACGTCCACCGGGGAGGCGCAGACAGAGCGAGCCCCGTCCCTCGATCTGTCTGCCTTGCCGCAGGGGGAGTTCTCCGTACCCGCCGGGCCCGGCTGGTGGGAGGCGCAGATGAAGCTGTACTCGAACGCAGGCCGCCTGCTCGGCAGCAGCCCCGTGACGGTGCTCAGGGTCCTGGCCGCCTGCCCGCCGCACGGCTGGACGACGAGCGGCGAGGGCATGTGGAACCAGGCCCAGGTGCCCCAGCTGACCGCGACGGCTCCCCCGGGGGCGATCACGGATTACAACACCGGGACCGTGGACGCCACGGCGGGCTCGACGGTGTCCATCGAGGCCACGATGCCCGGGTACGCCAATGGGGAGACGATGCTCCTGCTGGCCGCAGGCGCCGGATGTTCCAAGGGTCCGCTGGGCTGCGTCCCGACCAACCTGCTGCTCGCCCACACGGTGGTGCAGGGCGGGCGGGTTCACTTCCAGTGGACCGCGACGACTCCGGGTGTGTGGACGCTCTGGGTGGTCGGCTGCGGCAGCGTCGGGCTCGCACCCGGATCGACGATGAATCTCGCCTGGCTGACGCTCGACGTCGCCGCCGGCTCCGGCGGGTGATCCGGCCCTGGGATCCGTCGCGCGCGAAGCCGGGTTTCGGGTCCTCAGCAAAAGGCAATGGCCCCCCAGGGGGATACGCTGTAACTTCACGCGCGCGGCCAGGGCGCTAGCAGGCCAGGGCCGGCTCACGACCGTGCCCCAGGGAAAGCGCAACCTGATGCAACCGTCCGTCCCGCAGCACGGTCAGCCGCACCGTCGCACCCGGGCGGGCCGCGTTCAGGCGCCGCACCAGCGCCAATTGGTCGACCAGCGGCCGGCCGTTCCAGCCGACCAGGGCGTCGCCGGCGTGCAGGCCGGCACGCAACGCCGGCCCCTGCGGCAGCATCCCGCCGACCACCAGGGCCTGCGCCTGACCCGGCAGGACCGACGGCGGTACGGGTGCCACGCACGCCCCCAGCCAGGCGCGCGGCACGTATCCGTGGGCCAGCAGGGCACGGGCGACCGCCAGCACCGTGGGGGCCGGAATGGCGAACGCCAAACCGGCCGCCGCGAGGCCCGGCTGCGCCTGCACCACCTTGACGCTGTTGATGCCGATCACGTGCCCGCGGCTGTTCAGCAACGGCCCGCCCGAACTTCCCGGATTGAGCGGCGCATCCGTCTGGATCATCTCGGTCACCCGCTGGTCGTGCAACCCCCTCCCATACAGCATCGGCCGCACGGCGCTGACGACCCCCTGGGTCAGCGTGAGGGCGTAGCGCGGCCCGAGCGGGTTGCCGATGGCCACGGCGGTTTGCCCGGTTACCACGCGGGTGCGGGTGGAAAAGCGCGCCCACGGCGTCGGTCGTCCGGCGTCGACCCGCAGCACCGCCAAATCGGTCGCCGGATCCGCGCCGACCAGCGCCGCCGGCAGGGTGCGACCGCCGGCCAGCGTGACCCACAGACGCTGTGCCCCTGCCACCACGTGGTCGTTGGTGACCAGGTCGCCCCGCCGGTCGAAAAGCACGCCGCTGCCCCAGTCCAGGCGCCCGCCGGAACCCGGAATCGCCGTGCCACGCGTCACCAGCACCACCGCCGGCGCCACCCGGCGGAAGACCGCCACGGCCGGGGCGCGTGCCGCCAGCGGCCGCCACCCGGCCCACATCCCCACGCCCACCGCCAACGCCGCCAGGCCCACGTGCCACCACGTCCGCCGCAGCCCCCGCATACCGGCCGCCCCCCCGGCGGCCCACCGTGCGACTGCCGCCGCCCCAGCATACCGACGACCCAGGTGGTTTTAGGCCGGGGCGCCGTCCAGGGTTTCCCGCGCCAGGGCCTGCAGTTCGCTGAGCAGGGCCAACGCCTGCAGCGGCGTGAGCTCCAAGGGCTCCAGCGCCGCCAGGCGCCGGGCCAACGCCTCCAGACGCGGGTCGGGCCGGTCGGGGCCGGCAGCGGCCGCCGCCGTCTCACCCAGCGGATCGACCCCGTCTTCCAGGCGCCGCAGCACCTGCCGCGCCCGGCCCAGCACGACGGCGGGCACACCGGCCAGGGCGGCCACGGCGACGCCGTAGCTACGGTCGCTCGGACCGGGGGCGATCCGGTGCAGAAACACCACGCCGTCGGGGGCTTCACGGACCTCGGCGTGGGCACTGGCCGCACCGGGCAGCCCCGCAGCCGCGGCGGCCAGTTCGTGGTAGTGCGTGGCAAACAGGGCGCGGGCCCGCAGCCGCGTCGCGATATCCTCCAGCACCGCCCAGGCGATGGCCAGTCCGTCGCGCGTCCCGGTACCGCGGCCGACCTCGTCCAACAGCAGCAGGCTGCGTTCGCTCGCCTGCCGCAACGCCTGCGCGACCTCCGTCATCTCCACCATGAAGGTCGAACGACCCCCGGCCAGATCGTCGCTGGCGCCCACCCGGGTGAAGATGCGATCCACCAGGCCGATGCGCGCCTCGGCCGCCGGCACGAAGCTGCCGACGTGGGCCAGGAGGGTGATGAGGGCCACCTGGCGCATGTAGGTGGACTTGCCGGCCATGTTGGGGCCCGTGAGCAGCACCACCCGGGCCGCCCGCCCCCCAAGCGCGGTGTCGTTGGGCACAAAGCGTCCGCTACCCAGCTGCTGTTCCAACACGGGATGGCGGCCGGAGGTGATCTGCAACTCCCCGGAGTGGTCCACGACCGGGCGCACCCACCCCCAGCGGGCGGCCGTCTCCGCCAGGCTCGCCAGGGCATCCAGCGCGGAGACCGCCGCCGCCGTCCGCTGCAGGGCCGGGCCGTCCGCCGCGCAGCGCTCGCGCAGTTCGGCAAACAACACCTGCTCACGCCGCAGCGCCCGCTCGTGTGCGCCGAGAATCGTCTCCTCCAACCGCTTGAGTTCGTCGGTGACAAAGCGCTCGCATCCCGCCAGCGTCTGCTTGCGGACGTATTCCGGCGGCACGGGGTTGCGGTTGGCGGCGCTGACCTCGAGGTAATACCCGAAGACCTTGTGGAAGCCCACCTTCAGCGAGCGGATCCCGGTGCGGTCGCGCTCGCGCGCCTCAAACTCCGCCAGCCAGCCGCGTCCGTCGCGCCCCGCCGCGCGCAAGGCGTCCAGTTCCGCATCGTGGCCTGCAGCGAAGATGCCGCCGTCGCGGGCGAGCACCGGCGGGTCCGCCGCCAGGGCCCGTCCGAGCCACTCCGCCAGCGGCTCCAGCGGATCGGCGCTCGCACCCCGGGTGGCCAGCCATTCCGCCTCACAGCCGCGCAGGGCCGCGAGGGCGGCGGGCAGGGCGCGCAGCGAGGTCCCCAGGGCCGCGCCTTCCCGCGGGCCGATGCGCCCGTTGAGGACGCGGGTGGCGAGCCGTTCCAGGTCGTGGACGCCGCGCAGGGCGCTGCGCAGGGCCTCGCGAAACAAGGGCCGCCGCACCAGTTCGCCGACCGCCTCCTGGCGCGCGGCGATCTCCGTCGCGTCCTGCAGCGGATGCAGCAACCAAAAGCGCAACTGGCGCCGGCCCATCGCGGTGGCGCAGCGGTCCAGGACGCCAAACAGCGTGGCACTGCCCGCACCGTCGGCCAGACGCTCCACGACCTCCAGGGTGCGCAGCGCGGTCGGATCCAGCGCCAGGTACGCGGAGGGCCGGTAGACTTCGGGCGGGCGCAGTCCGGCCAGGTCCCCCCGCAGCGTGTGGCGCAGGTACGCATCGAGCCCGCCCAGGGCCGCCGCTTCCGGGGCAGCGGGCCAAAGGGCGGCGGCCGCTTCCGGGCGGAAATCGGACGCCGGCCACTCGCGCAGCGCCACGCCTTCGCTCCGTGCCCACTCGGCCAGGCCGGCCGGCACCGCGCCCTGCGGCACGACCACCTCGGCCGGCCGCAGCCGGGCGAGTTCCTGGAGCACGCAGGCGCCCGCGGCCGCCGCGTCCCCGTCGCCTTCGCCGGCGCACAGGGCCAGCCGCACACCACCGGTGGAAACGTCGCACACCGCCAGGGTCGTGCCCGCCGCCACCGCCAGCAGACGTTCCCCCAGGGTCTCCAGCACGTCCGGATCCGCCACGGTTCCGGGCGTCAGCAGCCGCGTCACGGCGCGGCGCACCAGCCCGCGCGCCTGGGACGGATCCTCCATCTGATCGGCGAAGGCCACCGATAGACCGCGCGCAAGCAGCCGGGCCGCATAGCCGATCACCGCGTGGTGCGGCACGCCGCACATCGGCTCGCGCACCCCGGGGCTCACCTCGCGGCTGGTCAGCACCACCTCCAGGATGGGGGCGGCCACCTCCGCATCGTTGCCGAACAATTCATAGAAGTCGCCCAAGCGGAAGAAGAGCAGGGCGTCGCCCACCTCGGCCTTGAGCCGCAGATACTGCTCCTGCATGGGGGTTGGCGCACGGGAGCCGGTTGCACTGCGGGGTGCGCGATCGCTCACGCCCCGGCCTCCACATGCTCCAACTCGCCGCGCAGCGTCCAGGTCTGCGCCGCCGTGATCCGGGCCCGGCCGAAGCGCTCGGCGCATCCGCCGCGGGCCGGCACCAGGACCAGGCGGTTGGTGCGCGTGCGTGCCGTGAAGACGTCCGGGTCCTTGCGGCTGGCCCCCTCGATCAGCACCTCGCAGTCGCTGCCCACCAGCGCCTCGTTGCGGCGGCGGCTGATCCCATACTGCAGCGCGTTGAGCCGGTCGAGCCGGGCCTTTTTGACCTCGGGCGCCACCGGGTCCTGCCAGCGCGCCGCCGGTGTGCCCGCGCGCGGGCTGTATTGGAAGGTGAAGGCGTTGTCGTACCCGACCTGCGCCACCAGTTCCAGGGTCTGCTCGAAGTCCTCGTCCGTTTCACGGGGGAACCCGACGATCAGATCCGTGGTGATCGACGCCCTGGGCACGTGGCGGCGCACCGCCTCGATGAGCCGCAGGTAGTCGGCGCGGGTGTAGCCGCGGTTCATCCAGCGCAGGACGCGGTCGGAGCCTGACTGGACCGGCAGGTGAAAGTGCTCGCAGACGCGCGGGTGCTCCGCCACCGTGCGCACCATGCGCTCGGTGAAGTCGCGCGGATGGCTGGTGGTATATCGCACCCAGCGGATGCCCGGCACCTCCGCCACGGCGGCCAGGAGGTCTGCGAAGTCCACACCCCCCAGGTCGTGCCCATAGGAGTTCACGTTCTGCCCCAGGAGGGTCACCTCGCGGTAGCCGGCGGCCGCCAGGGACTCCACCTCCGCCAGGATGTCCCCCGGTCGGCGGCTGCGCTCGCGCCCGCGCGTCGTGGGCACGATGCAGTAGGTGCAGTATTTGTCGCAGCCGTAAATGATGTTGACCCAGGCGCGCACCCCGGCCCCGCGGGCGGATGGCAGGTGCTCCACCGTTTCGGGGGCCTGGGACCAGATGTCCACCGTCTGGGCCTCGTCGCGGTAGGCGCGCATCAGCAGGGACGGCAGGTCGTGCAGGTTGTGGGTCCCAAAGATCAGGTCGACGTGCGGCGCGTGCTCGCGCAGGTAGGACACCGTCTCGGGCATCTGCGTCAGACAGCCGCAGACCCCCAGCAGCACCTCCGGCCGCT
>DAHWHT010000044.1 GCA_027335515.1 Clostridia bacterium | reverse complement strand
CTACAGAATGGGACGAACTCGCATGCACCGTGGGGGTTGATGTCGTCGCGCTTGTCTCAGAGACGGACGCCGAGGCACCGACCGTGGTGATCGCGGTCGCTCCACCCACCGTAAGCGCCTTGCGTCTGAGACCCAAGGCATACCCCAATCGCCGCGCGCTGTCCAACGCGGTGTACCACGCATCCTCGGCCCACGCAACCGGGCGGGGTCCAAGGATCTTGCGCGTGTCCTCGACGACCCGAATGAACAAGCTGTAATTCGTGGCAGTCGCATGAACCGGCGCCAACAAGCCCGCGTCGAGGGATTGAAACCTTCCTGAGCGGTCCTCAACTATACCCGTACGCTCTGCCGAGGTGCCTGCGGGGTACCATGAAACGGAAAGTGTGCCGCCGGTCTCCCTCAACCGAGCGGTGGCTCCGGCCGGCCGCAAGGCAAAGACTTGGAGACGCTGCCCCTGCGCCGTAGCAATCACAAGCGACTGCACCTCCCCGCCGACCGACTGCAGAAAGGCGATGTGCCCGTCCACTGCTTGCAAATCCTCGATGACCACGGGGCTCGGCGGCGTCACCCGCCGCCAGCCGGTAATCTGCGGGCCAGTCGTGCTCCAACGGAGGCGTACCTGGTACAGGCTGGTGTCCTGAGTATCCACCATACTGGGAAGCAGGACCAAATCCGGATGGACTGAGCCTCCGTGTAGAGCGACCATGTCTGTGGGGGAAGCAGGCATGCCGTGCGCCACCACCACCGCAGCGACCGCCTGCGCGCTGGATTCCTGCATCGGTAGCGGATGCAGGGGAGGGCGGAAGACGACCAGCACACCAGCGATGACAAGAGCCCCAACCACGGACGCCCACGCAGTTCGCAGGCGTACGCGGCGGCGCATGGGTGTGCGGCGCCGTGTACGCCTGCGCCGTCTTTGTAGTATAGAGTCACCATGCTGTCGGGTGCGCATTTGGCCACCTTCCGTCCACGGCGATGAACACTCCCTCTCTTATGCGCGAGTTCCATGACAGGCGGATGAGCGGTCCATGAGAATACGATGAGAACGTGGCCCTTCGCAAGGATTTGACCGACGTCGCACAATGGGAAGGGCACAGCGCAGGAATGTGGGCAGTGCTTGTGAAGCAATTCACATGGTTGGGGCCAGAAATGGTACTAGTAACCAACCAGGACTTGTGGTTGGCGTAGAACAGCTCCTCTGTTCGTCCTGAACCGCCTGGGAGGGCAATCCAGCAGGGCAGAGGAGTTTGACCAGCGTAGCCGATGAGGGCCTCTCGGGCAATACGGCGGAGCAGGCAGAGGAGGACCGTGAGCAACGGTGGCGCGAGAGGATCGTGGCAGAGGTGAGGAATGCGTTGCTGGCGGGTTGGGAACCCTTCAGGCCCGAACGCGGCGCGGACCTGGGGAGATGGAACAGCGCGTCTAGCGGCTGATGCGTCTGGGCGCAGCGGTGGTGGTCGAGCATGTGGTGGAGGAGGCGGCGAGCGACTTGCCGCGGCAGGCAGGTGGCTCTGGCGTGCCGCCGCGCCAGGGAACCGGAGGGCCTCGTGGGCCGCTACCGGTTGCGGCGAACCGTCTTTGTGTGCCGGGACTGTGGCCGGACGACCGTTCCAGCTGACGAGTTCTGGGGCTTGGGTCCTGGCACGATGTCGCCAGCGTTGAGCCGTGTGGTGGCTGCCGCCGCCGCAGAGATTCCCGCGTCCGCGGAGGTTGCAGCGACCACGGGTGAGGCGCTCGGGCTGGAGGTGAACGCCTCCACCGCGGCCCTGACCAGCGAAGCGGCAGGGACCGTCGCGAGCAGGACCGACAGGCGGACGGGGGCGCGCTCAAGACGGGGGCTGCAGCCCGCTGCGGCCAATCCCACGCTACCCGCCCCACCTCCGCCCGCGGAACCGCCCACTTTCCTTCTCAGCGTCGATGCCACCAAAGCCAACGCGGACAAGCGGTGGAGAGATGTGAAGGTGGGCGTCGTCGCCCCCCTCGGACGCCAGAGCCATCCGCAGGCCGATGGGCGCATAACCCTGGTGGGTGCCGTCCAGTAGTGGGTGGGAGCTTAGTACTACCCTTAGCACTTCCTGATCCTAGGATGAGCCGCCGCCGTCGAGGCCCAATGCATAGCTGTTCACAGCGACGAAGCGCCTCTTGCCGAAGGCGTGACCATTTCTTTACACCCGCTTCGGTCCCCAGCAGCTACCAGTGCGGAGGACAGTACTAGAAGGGGGTTGTTCAGCCGGCGGACCAACGGCCTATGAGCAACATCCCGCCTCCGTTGGGTCAGGCGCGCTCCGCGGAGCCTCTTCTGCCCGGCTCCCGGGGCGCGGGAGGCAGTCCGAAACGAAAGGTGCTGCCCGCGCCGGGCCGGCTGTCCACCTCGATGTCCCCGCCATGCTCGCGGGCGATGACACGGGCGATGGATAGGCCGAGGCCGAAACCGTCCCGGTCCCTGGAGTGGGCGGGGTTCCCCCGGAAGAACGGATCGAACAGTCTTGCAAGGACCTCCGACGACATCCCCGGCCCGTCGTCCCGCACCTCGACGCTGGGACGTGCCCCGGCCGTTGCGCGCACCCACACATGCCCGCCGGATTGCGTGTATTTCAGCGCGTTATCGACCAGAACGACGACCGCCTGCTGAAGGCGCTCAGGGTCCCCGAGGACGAAGACCGGGTCTGGCGCCTCCAGGACAAGGGAGCGGTCCTGCGCGATCACCTGCATCGACTCGCACACGTCGGTGGTCAACACCGCCAGGTCCACACGCGACCAGCGAGTCTGCTCGGTGACCTCGCCCCGTGCCAGGACAAGGAGACGACTCACCATGCGCCGCATCCGGCCGGCCTCCTCACGGATAACGCCAGCGGCCTGCGCAGTCGGCGGATCGCCGTCGGGCTCGCCCCGCAACAGGACATCGGCGTAGCCCTGGATGATGGCCAGGGGCGTGCGTAGCTCGTGCGAGGCAACGGCAACGAATTCGCGCTGAACGCGCGCCGCGGCTGCGATGCGCCCCAGGGCACTGTTGAAGACGACGGCCATCTCGTGGATCTCGTCGCGTGGCCCCGTCTCCGGCAGGCGCTCGTCCAAGTTGGCGCCGTCGAGACGCCGGGCCGCGGCCACGATGGCCCGCACCGGACCGAGGGCCTTGCGGGCCAACAACTGGCCCACCAGCGCCGACAGCACGGCGGCCGCGGCGTCGACCCAGACGAGGATCCGCCGCACATCGCCCAGGAAGGCGATCTGGGCGGCAAGGGACACCCCGACCTGCACCGACCCGATCAGGGATGAGCCGTGGCGCAGAGGTAATGAGGTCCATGCTACTGGGGTCGCTCCCGCGACGGAAACCGTACGAAGTCCCTGTGCGGGCACGCCCGCGGCCCTGGGCACAGGGAGGTATCCGGTGCCAAGGTTGACTGAACGGTTGACCACTTCGCCGCGGAGGTTGGCGATCTGGACGAAAGAGTCTGCGGTGGAACCCACCATGACCAGTTCGGAGTCGCCTAGCCCGAATTGCACGCGGTTCTCCTGTCTGGGGCCGGTGGCTGGCACCCGCACCCCGGCCACCAGCGCGGCAAGCGCCTGCGCCCTGGCGGCCGCCCGGTCGGACGTCTCCCCGAAAAGCAGCAAGCGCAGGCCTACAAGCACGACGATGCTGGTCGCGGCCAGGACGGCCATTGCCGTCAGGGTGTACCAGGCGGTGAGTCGCCAGCCGATGCCGACGCTCATGGCCGCTGTGGGCGCAGTACGTACCCCACGCCCCGCACGGTCTTGATCAGAGGCGGCCATGGCGACCGGTCAACCTTCTCCCGGAGCTGGTATACCATCACGTCCACAATGTTGCTCGTCCCGGCGTACGCGTAACCCCACACGCGTTCCAGAATGGCGTCGCGCGTCATGACCCACGGCGAATTCTCCATCAGGAACGCGAGCAGGTCGAACTCTCGCCGCGTCAGATCCAGTGGGCTGCCCGCTCGTTCCGCGGTGCGCGCCCGCCGGTCCAACCGGAGGTCCGCCACCCGGAGGCGGTGGTCGCCGCCGTGGCGCCGACGGAGGACTGCGCGCATGCGCGCGAGAAGTTCTTCGACATGAAAGGGCTTGGTGACATAGTCATCGGCACCGGCATCCAGCCCCCCGACGCGGGCGTGCACCTCGTCCCGCGCCGTGAGCATGATGATCGGCACGTGGCTGCGGGCATCGGCAGCGGCCGGGTCGCCCGGGGTGCCCGACTCGGGGAAGGCGTCCCTGCGGATCCTGCGACAGACTTCAATGCCGTCTATGGTCGGAAGCATGAGGTCGAGAACAACCATGTCCCATCCCCCTTCGGCAGCGTGTTCGAGGCCGGCCTGTCCGTCGCGGACGACCGTCACGCTGTGCCCACCAATTCGCGACAACTCGAGGTACAGCAGGTCTCCGAGACGCTGCTCGTCCTCGATCACCAGAACTCGTACACCGCCCGGTGCCGGCGGGGAGTCCAGCAAGGCAAGCCCTCCTTACGACCGCTGTTCCTCTTACGCACGAGCACTGGTTGCCCGACGTCGCCCGTACAGTAGTCTACGTCGATACCGGCGGCGGCGTCCGATATCCGGTCCGGGCGCCCCGATCGCCTTTGCGGACATCCGGCCAAACGCCGCGGGCCGCAGTCCCCGCGGGGACGCCGCGGGCGCGGTTCGCCTCGTCCCCCCAGCGGGTCTGGAGCACCGAGCGCTGCGGACGCCTGCGCACCCCACGCCGGAAGTCATTCCGCACGCGTACGGACGGCTCCAGGCCACAGACCGGTCGTGCGGCGAGGCTGCAACACCAGCCGTAGGCCGTCCCAGGCCGTGAGGACACCGGGCGAAGACCCGGGAGAGCAACGCCAAGCGTTGCCGGACTCCTCCGCAGACCGGCTTCGGCCTGCTCATGGGCGAGTTCCGTCACCGGTCACCGCGCCCAGCTCACCCAGCAGGGTCAGATCGCTGCGGTGCTCACCGGACCGCCGGCACCCCCCACCGTCTCCGGGTGCCCATGGCTCAGTACCCTTGCCCGTGACGAGCAGGCAATCGCCCGGGCGAAGGGCCGCCACCGCCACCGCGATCGCTTCGCTGCGGTCCCGGACGAACCGGGCCGGCAGGCCGCACTCCCGGGCCGCTTGCAGGAGAGGGGCCGCGGCTTCCTCAGCGTCCTCCGGAGCCGGTCGGTCGGCGGTAAAGACCGCGGAGTCGGCCAGGGCGGCGATCACGGCACCCATGAGGGGGCGTTTGTCGGCGTCCCGCCCGCCGCGGGCGCCCAGCACGACATGCAGCCGGCCGTTGACGGCGCCACGCAGCCAGCGCAGCGTCGCAGCCAGCGCAGCCGGGTTGTGCGCATAATCCACCACCGCCCACGCGCTACGCTCGGGCAGGCCGAGGGCGGTGGCGCGGCCGGGCGGCGGCTGGGCTCCGTGTAGCCCTTGCGCGATGGCATCTATGCGTACGCCCAGGGCCCACGCCAACGCGGCGGCACACGCGGCGTTGCGCGAATTGTAGCTGCCAGGGAGCCGCAGTGTCAGATGTTTGGAGGGTAAGCCAGGCAAGCATAGCCGGCAAGTGCTGGTGTGGAGCGTTCCGCCGAGCCAGTGCACGTCTACCATACCTCCGCGGCCAAAGGTGACGATAGGGCACCGCGCGGCGGCAACGAAGGCCGGGTAGTCCGGCGCGTCCCGCGGGAGAACCGCCACATCCGCAGCCTCCCGAAACAGTTGCTCCTTCGCGGCACGGTAACAGGCCTGGTCCGCGTAGTACTCTCCGTGGTCCCGGGCGAAGGACGTCAAGGCCGCGGCGCGAAACCTGCACGCGGCCACCCGGCGCTGCGACAGCGCCTGAGCGGAAACCTCGGCCACCACGTGGGTAGCGCCTGCCTCGCGCCAACCGGCCAACACGCGATACAGCGTCTCCGGCGGCGGCGTCGTGTGCGTCGCCGGCCGGCGGTCGTCGGCGAAGGCGTATCCGAGTGTTCCCAGGGTACCCACCGCGAAGCCGGCGGCCTTGAGAATCCCGGCCATAAGATGCGCTACCGTGGTCTTGCCGTTGGTACCAGTCACGCCGACCAAGACCAACCCGTGACCGGGGTCCCGGTACCACGCCGATACGAGTCGCGCCAGGGCCGCGTCGGAATCAGGCACCAGCACATCGGGCAACCCCGCTTCCACGCGGCGGCTACCCACCGTGAAGGCGGCGCCCTTGTCCCTGGCGGCGGCCAGCAGTTGATGGCCGTCCGTCCGCAAACCCCGCCGTGCGACGAACACCATGTCGCGCTCCAGCCGGCGCGTATCCTCTGTCACTCCGCCGAGGGCCCGCCCTCGCCAGGCACGCCGCCGCACGGCGTCCAGGGCCGCATCCCACTGCACGCGACTGCCCTCCCCGAGAAGGCACAATGCCCTCGCGGCGGCTCGCGCCACAAGTGCCGGGTCTGTACGCAGACGTCCGTAGGGGCCGGTGCTTGTCGGTCGCGGGGCGGTCTCCGTGCTCGGTCCCCCCGGCAACGGGTAGCCTGGCGAGACCAGGGGGTGGGCGGCGGACCGCCCTCGGTGGGCAGTCCGCTTATCCCGCCCTTCCCCGCCGCCCGACCGGCCATCGGATCGGCCGGATACCCGAGCTAGTTCCCGTCGGCCTCCACGTGTGCCGGATGGGACAGCGTTGCGTCGGGCGGGCCCCCTTGCACATTGGGGCCGGACTGGACGTTGAGACCAGACTGCACATTGGGGCCGGACTGCGCGTCGGCAGCAGACTGCGCGCCGCTTCGCAACTGGCTCATCGTCGGGGGTTGACCGGCCGCGAAAGCACTGCCGCCGCTACTGGCGATCACTGCTGTCAGGCCGCTGCCGAGCAGCAGGGCCGTGCCGACGGCCGCCAGGATACGCTGCTTGGGCATATACCCACCTCCTTCCACTTGGGGGGTGTCGGCGGGCCCGGGGTGCGGGCTCACCGCCGTTCGCCCCACTATCCCGCCCGGAGATGAGTCGCACGTGAAAGCCGGATGCGAGTTGCGTGAACTCAGCGCACCCACCTGCGGCCACAAGTGTTCAGCGCCTCCCTTTCTGTAGCGAGCCGGCCACGCCCCGGCGGACCCTGTTCGGTGGGTGGCCGGAGGCGGGGCTGAGGTTCGGTGCACAGACCCCGCCTCTTGCCGGCAGGGGGGCCGCAAGTGCCCATCGCTACCCACATCTCGACCGCGAATGCTGCGGGGGCGTCAAGGCCCCACATATTGCGCTCGGCATCCGCTATGGGGACCAGATGTTGGGTCTCCAGGACTTATGGGTAGCGGCAAACCTCAAGTGACGTATTCCGCATGTCGAGGGCAGCGTTTAGGCAATTTCCGGCGGAGGGGGCAGGGCGAGACGGGAATCAACCTGGAGTCCGAGCGCGCCGATGTGATCGCGCACCCGCTGCGACCTGGACGCCCACCGGCTCTAGCTAGCCCACCCGAACCGACCCCCGCGGAACCCGGCGATGTCGAGCAGCGAGTCGCCTGTTCATCTCAGTGCAGGGTCGCGGCGGAACCGAGTCAAGTGATCGACATGGTGGTCTGAAGGGCGGCGGCCACCTCCCCGGCCAAGGGGGCTTTCGCGGCAGGGCCTTCGGGCACATGCGCGATCACCGCCGGAGGCGCAGACCTGTGGGACCCGACCACGAACTGCGTGTTCGCGGGGTCTGGCAGCACGGCACGGCAGGCCCAGTTCACGTGCCGGGTTACGCTGCTGGCGAACGTGAACTGCCCCTACCTCAGCCAGTGGGCGAAGGTCGGCCCGATCGCGGCGGGTGGCCTCTCCGATCAGGCGGCCGCCGTAACCAGCGAACTCAGCGGAGAGAACGCCATCCACCAGCAGGTACAGATCGCTCCGGGACCCGGCTGGAGTTCCTCCGGGCCCACCTCCAGTTCGGCTCCGAGTGGTCTAATCGGCAACCAGCTGCTGACCAAAACCAATACCGGCAAGAAGAACACCAATTACTCGCTGCGCCCCGTGTGGTTGCGCCTGGCCCGGAAGGGGCCACGGTGGCAGAGCTACACCTCGCTGGACCGTGTGCGCTGGACCCACGCCGGACCAGCCGTGAGTCGCACCGGCACGGGCCACGGGTCGGCAGCTGTTCTGCCGCAGTGCTGCCCCGGTGCTGCCCCGGTCGGCTCCGGGGCAGCACCGCCGGTCGCGGCAGGGCTGTTCTCTGAGACCCGCGGAGGGGCGTGACGCAAACCTGTGGGGGTCGTGGCGGAGGCTGCCACACGGAGCCAGGGTCCGCCCGGGGCACCGTACCGGCCGTTCCAGCGGACAGCGCGCAGAGAGCGCAGTGCCGCGCAGGCGCCGCACGGCTCGGTGCGGGAGCGCCTGTTCGTTTCGGCCATCCGCAACATGGCGCCGTCCCCCGCGCGGACGACGCTGCGGCGCCCGCAGGCCCCCCTCACGCGTCGGCTCCCGCCGGTACGCTGGCGGGTGTGAGCGTTCCATCCGCCACGCGGACGACGCGGTCCGCGCCCGCGATCAGGTCCCTGCTATGCGAGATCACAATGACCGTGTGCGTACCCTGGAGTCCCCGCAGCGTGCGCCGCAGCGTCGCCGTGGCTTCCGGGTCCAGCGCCGCGCTCGGCTCGTCGAGGATCCAGAGGCGCGCGTCGGAGAGCAGGGCGCGCGCCAGGCCAAGCCGCAAGCGCTGGCCGCCGGACAGGCGTTTGCCGCGCTCACCGGCGTGCATGGCGAGAAAGCCCGGGTCTGCGGGGAGGCCGACCCGAGCCAGCGCGGCGCGGAGATCGCTTTCCGCCGCACCGGGCGCGCCCAGGCGCAGGTTGTCGGCGACACTGGCGTCGATCAAGAAGGCCTCCTGGGGGAGGTAGGCGATGCGCGCGCGCCAGAGGGCGAGCGGCACCTCGCCTTGCGGGCGGCCGTCCCACATGATCTCCCCGGCCTGCGGCGGGTAGAGCGCGAGGAGCAGCTTCGCCAAGGCGTCACCAGGGTGATGGCGGGAAGCCACCAGTGCCTGCGCACATGCGGCCAGAGAATGCGCAGCGCCTCGCGAGCGGACGGGCGGGCCCTGGCCTGAGCCGGCAGGAGCGCATGGGCCACTGCTGGTCGCGCCAAGCGGCGTCACCTCCACATACTGCGCGGACGGCCCATCCCCGGGCTTTCCTGGCCCCAGTCTTCCGTGACGCTACCACGGGGGATCCGGCCTGCCGACCGGCAGAGGATGGAGTCCGCATCCGTCCCGCGACGGATGCGCGGCCTGCGTCCGCGCATCCCGCCACACGTCTCTTGCCCAGCCCCACCTGGGGTGGCGGACGCCTCGCCAACCGCCGCAGCCCTGCTGGGCATCCAGGTATCGCAGCCGGCGGCCGGCACCAGGGGGGCAGACGCCTCGCCAACCGCCGTAGCGGCTATGATGGGCGGGGCGGCCCGCCCCATCAGGCTGGCCCCCGGTCTGTGGCGGCGCGTTGCGCGGGCTCCCGGCCCCACCGGGGGGGGCCAGCGCCGGGCCGGAGCGTTGCGCGGAGGGGTCGGCACGGCCATGGTGGCGAAAGAGCCGGTGGCCCGCCGCCACCGGGCCACTCCGGATCCGAAAGGGGCGAAAACCTGGTCGAGCGGGACGGTGCGGAGGCCGGGCAACCGGTGGCTGCGCGTTCCCTCCGCCAGCACCAGCGATGCCGACGATCCGTGACGTGGCCCGCGCCCCGGGGCCACCCCGGCCCGGCTCCGTGGGCGCGTCGGTTCTACCGTGTCTGACAGCCGTTGGGAGGTTGGAGGGGGTCGAAGGAGGCGGAGGCTGCGACCCGCGGGGGGCGCATGCATCCCGCCAGCGCCACGCGGCGCAACGCGTCCGGTGCTGAGAGGCGCGTTCCCCCGGTCCCCACGCGCAGGGATGCCCCCTGGTCTGTGGGGGAAGCACCGCGGCCCCGGCGGCGGGCGGAGTGGGGCGCCGTGACGGCCACCCCGCGCTCCGTTCGGCGTCTGGACAGCAGCACCGGCCTGGTGTGTGATCAAGGGAGGGAGGGCGCGGCGGAGATGCTGCTGACGCCCACCCACCACGTGTTTGCGATGTACCGCGTGCACCAGAACGCCACGCTGCTACCCAGTGAGGTCGCATGCGGCCCGTGCGGGGCGGAGCCGGGCCTGCCGACCCTGCACGCCTCGGCGTCGGTGGACGATGCGGGCCGGCTGCACGTCTCGATCTGCAACTGCGACCCGGACGCGGAGGCGCCCCTGCGCTGCGAACTGCCTGGAGTGCAACCACGGCGGGTGAGCGGCCGCGTGCTGACCGCCGCCACCATCAACGCCCACAACACCTTTGCGGCCGCCACCGCCGTGGAGCCACGGGCGTTCGCGGCCGTGCGCGTCGAGGGGGGCGCCGTGGAGGCGGTCTTACCGGCCAAGTCGGTGGTCGTCCTCAAGGTCGAGTAGGTCCCTGCCCGCGCAGCCTGGCGGCCAGCGCATCGCAGGCGTGGGCCGTCCCCTGCCGGCCATCAGGTTCCACACGGAAGGACGGATGCGAGCCTGCGGTACGCCGAGGTGCCAGGGATCGGGCGGTGCTCGCGCCTGGCGCTGGGGACGATGGCCTACACCCCCGACAACATGGAGCAGGCGTCGGCGCTCCTGGACGCGTTTGTCGCCGCCGGGGGGAACGCGATCGACACCGCGCACAACTACGGCGGCGAGTGGGTTGGCCGGAGTGAGCGCGCCATCGGCGCGTGGCTGCAACGGAGCGGCAACCGTGACCGCGTGCTCCTCATCGACAAGGGGGCCCACCCCGACGAGCACGGCCCGCGGGTTAACCCCAAGGCCATCGCCGCCGACCTGCGTGATAGCTTGGAGCGGCTGGGGGTCGAGAGGATCGACGTGTACCTCCTACATCGCGATGACCCGAGCCTGCCGGTGGGGCCGATCATGGAGGCCCTGAACGAACACATCGCGGCGGGTCGGGTGCGAGCCATCGGCGCATCGAACTGGACCCACCCGCGCATCGAGCAGGCCAACGCCTACGCGCGGACGCATGGGATCCAGGGCTTCGCCTGCAGCAGCACGAACCTCAGCTTGGCGCGGGCCAAGGAGGCGCGCTGGCCGGGCTGCGTGTCCCTGGACGCCGAAGGCCTCGCCTGGCACCGGCACACGCAGATGCCGCTCTTCTCCTGGTCCGCGCAAGCGGGGGGCTTCTTCACCGGACGGTACGCGCCGGACCGCGCCGACGATGCCGACATCGTGCGGGTGTATGACGCCGAGGACAACTGGGAGCGGCTGCGGCGCGCGCGGGCACTGGCCGCAGCCCGGGGCGTCAGCGCGACGCAGATCGCCCTGGCCTACGTCCTGCATCAATCGTTTCCCGCCTTCCCCATCATGGGCCCGCTGACGCTGGCGGAGTTTCGCGTCAGCGTGGCTGTGGACGACATCGCGCTCTCCCCGTCCGAGGTACGGTGGTTGAACCTGGAGGCAGAGACGCTGGGCTAGACGCCTCCGCCGCACGCGCCCAGAGAACCCGGAGGGTGCCGCGCCGCAGAGCGGGACACGGCGGCTCCCTCGGGGAGAGGAGTGGGACGGATTGGCCGATCGCGTTCGCTGGGGCATCCTCGGGGCTGGGTTCATTGCAGACTCTCAGTTCCTACCGGCGGTCAAGGCAGCGCCGCGCGGGGAGGTGGTGGCCGTCGCCGCGCGTGATGCCGACCGCGCGGCGGCGTTCGCCCAACGGCACGCCATCCCCCGCTCCGTCGCCGGCTACGACCGTCTGATCTCCGACCCGGACATCGACGCGGTCTACATCGCCCTGCCGAACTCCGCGCACGCGGAGTGGACCATGGCCGCCGCCGCCGCGGGGAAGCACGTGATCTGTGAGAAGCCCCTGGCGCGCGACGCCAGGGAGGCCGCGCTGGTCGTAGAGGGCTGCGCTCGCGCGGGTCTCGCCCTCGCGGAGTGCTTCGTCTACC